>CALCQT010000552.1 GCA_937894825.1 uncultured Anaerolineaceae bacterium | reverse complement strand
GATGAAGAAAATAGATCCGGTCGGGATCATGAACGGCCCCGTCCAGAAAGATGCGGTCATTGCAGGATTGCCCGTTTTCGGTCACCAGGATTGCCAGACCATATCGCTGATACAGCCACAGCGGGCCATAGTGCAACACATCCGGTGTGACCGGCCACTTGATCGCGGTTCGAGGGTAGCCGGTATACCGCGCCACATATTGACCTTCGGCATTGACTTCATGTCCGTTATATACGTTTAGACCTAAAAAATCCTGTTTCTGTGTGATGATTGCCCAATCGGTTGCGGGAACCGTTTCGGCAAATGCTTTCACCCAATCCGGTGCATTCTCAGGATAATGGCCCAAACAGGCTGCGTCCAGAAACAGGTTATGCGAAAAGCTCCAATTATTTTCTGTCAATGTAAAAGATTGGCGATAGGCCGCGGTCCGATTTTCCGGCGTATCTTCGCTTGGATAGCAAAGCTCGCCTGTGCTGGATAAGCCAATCTGAACCGGTCCACTGCTTTTCTCACGGATCGCCCGGACAGCCAGCCCATGCGCCACCAGCAGATGATGCATCACCAGGCACTGTTCCGGATTCGTCAGCCGGTACCCCGGCGCATGAATCCCATCTCCATATCCCAGTTTCAGCACGATTTGCGGCTCATTGATCGTAATAGTATGCCGCACCCGGCCGTCAAAATGCGCTGCCAGCAACCCGGCATATTCTGCAAATGCCACTGCTGTCGAACGGGACAGCCAGCCGCCGCTTTTGTTCAGCGCGGAAGGCAGATCCCAATGATACAGTGTCATGTACGGCGTGATCCCGTTTTCAAGCAGCAGATCGACCAGCCGGTCATAATATGTCAGTCCGGCCGGGTTCACTTTACCGCTGCCTTCCGGCAACACGCGCGCCCAGTTGACCGAAAAGCGGTAGGCCTGCAGGCCAAGCGTCTTCAGGATCTGAACATCCTCAGCATAGCGATGATAGGCATCAGCGGCGATATCCCCGTTGTCGTCATTCCGGATATTCCCAGGGACATGGGAAAACTCATCCCAGATATTCGGCCCTTTTCCGTCCGCATCCCAGCCGCCTTCGGTTTGATAAGCGGCACTGGCCGAACCCCAGATAAAGCCCTTTGGAAACATCATAGATCCTCCATTATTCACACACGATAATCACAGGGCATCAAAAGCAATGGAAGCGCAATGCACGCGCATTGTAAAGACAGCAGCTCATGCATGGAAAAACATGATTGCCTTTTGATTTCCCATCAAGAACATAATTCAGCAAAACACTTCGACCTGACAATGTTTTTTCCGTCCGTCATAAGGGATAAGCTCGCCTTCAACCGGATTCCCGTCAACCACCATCCCCCGGTTCCCATCAACAGCCCTGGCAACCCGAATCGAATAGACCGTGCCGCGATAGGTCCGTTCCAACCGGAACCCATCCAGGACCGCCGGCAGACAGGGATGAATCCGTAGTCCGTCAAAATCCGGATAGATTCCCAGGATTCCCTGTGTGATCGCGACAAAGGACCAGGCGGCAGTCCCGGTCAGCCAGCTGTTTTTAGCCTCACCATAATTCTGCGCTGCCCGTCCGGCGATCGTCTGACTGTAAACATAGGGCTCCGTTCGGTGAATCTCGCTTTTATCCTCAATATAAGCCGGAGCATGGCGCCGGTAGACATCGAAGGCATTATCACCATCCTCCAACGCCGCATACGCCAAAGAAACCCAAGGATTGTTGTGGCAAAAAACCGATCCGTTTTCCTTATATCCGGGCGGATAACTGGAGATTTCCCCCAATTCCAGCCGGTACTCCGTATACGGAGGCGTCACCAGTTCAATGCCGAAATCATTCATCAATCGCTCACGAACCGACCGGAGTGCTTTTTCAGCCAAGCCATCCGCTTTGCCGATCCCTGCCATCACACAGAAGCCCTGTGGTTCGATGAAAATCTGACCTTCCTCATTTTCCCGGCTGCCAACCTTGTGTTCAAAAGCGTCATAAGCCCGCAGGAACCATTCGCCATCCCAGCCATCACGAAGCACGGCCTGTTCCATCGCATCAACTTCCCGTAGAACGGCCGCGCCTTCAGCCGGATCTCCAAAGCGTTCGCAAAGCATGGAATATTCACGACCATAGAAGACGAACATGGCCGCAATAAATACACTCTCGGCCTTACCGCTCTCAAAATTCGCGGCAGTCTGAAAACTTTCGCCCGGTTCTTCGGAAAAACAATTCAAATTCAGGCAATCGTTCCAGTCCGCCCGCCCGATCAGCGGCAATCCATGCGGACCTTTGTGATCCATGGTGTATCGAACGCTTCGGCGCAGATGTTCAAACAGCGGCTGCTCTGTACCCGGCCGCGTATTAAAAGGCACCGGCTCATCTAAAATCGAGACATCTCCGGTCTCACGAATATAAGCCGATGTACAGGCGACCAGCCAAAGCGGATCATCATTAAAGCCGGATCCAACGTCTGCGTTGCCTGTCTTCGTCAGCGGCTGATACTGGTGATAGGTGCTGCCGTCCTCGAACTGGATCGCGGCGATGTCAAGGATGCGCTGCCGGGCCCGTTCCGGTACCATGTGAACAAAGCCCAGCAAATCCTGGCAACTGTCGCGAAAGCCCATGCCCCGTCCGGTCCCACTCTCGAAATAACTCGCGCTGCGGCTCATATTAAACGTGATCATGCATTGGTACTGATTCCAGATGTTCACCATACGGTTCATTTTTTCATCACTGCTCTGCACCTGAAAACGGGACAGTAAACCATCCCAATATTTCGCCAGTTCCCGCAGTGCGCTTTCAACCGTGGCTTCATTGGAAAATTGGTCGATCAACCGCCTGGCAGGCTCTTTGTTGATAACACCTTTGCGTTCCCATTTCTGATCCGCCGGATTCTCGCAATAGCCCACCAGAAACAGGAATGTCTTTTCTTCGCCAGGCTCCAGTTCAAGATCGATCCGGTGACTGGCAATTGGATACCAGCCACTGGCCAGGCTGTTTTTGCTTTCTCCACTCACAACGACTGCCGGACGGTCCCAGCTTCGATGTTTCCCGAGAAATGTATCCCGATCCGTCTCAAAAGCTGTGACCGGCGTATTGACATGAAAAAAAGCGAAGTGGCGGCGCCGCTCGCGATATTCTGTTTTGTGATAGATTGTACTGTCTTCGACTTCCACCTCGGCAATGTTCAGATTGCGCTGGAAATTCTGCGCGTCGTCCACCGCGTTCCAAAGACACCACTCAACCGCGCTGTATAACCGCAGTTTTTTCTTTTCCTTGCCCCGGTTACGAAGGACCAACCGATCGATCTCACAGGATTCCCCCACCGGAACAAAGCAGGTTAATTCAGCTTTCACACCCGCTTTTTCGGACTCTAAAATCGTGTATCCTAACCCATGACGGCACCGATAGCTGTCGAGTTCAGTGTCAGACGGACTTTTGCCGGGATTCCAGATCATATCGCCATCAGCAATATAATAAAAATGTCCGCCCTGATCCGCCGGAACGTTGTTATAGCGGAAACGGGTAATCCTGCGCAGCTTGGCGTCCTTGTAAAAGCAATAGCCACCGCCGGAGTTGGAAATCAGCCGGAAAAAATCTTCATTTCCCAGATAATTGATCCAGGGGAGCGGCGTCTCAGGCGTCGTGATCACATATTCCCGTGCCTCGTCATCAAAATAACCAAATTTCATATTTCCATCTCCATTTTCAAAAGCATGTCTGCCGTCAACCCCACCGTCCTATTTGTACCATCTTTCGCGCGGATTTCTCACTCAGGTGCCTTCTTTTCGGTTGAATAAATTTACGGATCCTGCAAGCACTTCGAATACCTAAATCGTTTTCGCTATGCGGAAAATTGTACACAAAAAATAGCATTTATGCAAATCTGCGGATACACAGCCCAGCCTTTCCCCAGTCACATATTTTCACCGCTCTCGCGGCGTTCGTAATTTTATCGCTGCCGAAAGTAGTGATTTATAACTTATTTTGGCTCATTTCATCGGATTGTTTAACTTTCTCCGTCTGATCCAAAGATGATAGCATCGTCTTAGCATGACAAAAGTCATCAAAAACTCATGACCAGCAAAATGCTTGCCCACTCCTTTTTTCAACACTATAATAGGACCATAAACGATTTCGGAACAAAAAAGCCACTCACGCACTTTTTTGACCTATTTTTAATGAAAACGATTTAGGGATTTATGGTTACGATCAAAGACATCTCAAAAAAAT
>CALCQT010000551.1 GCA_937894825.1 uncultured Anaerolineaceae bacterium | reverse complement strand
CCACGGCTTCATGCTCGCTCCGATCGTAGGAGTGATCATGGCCGAGCTGATCACCGCGGTCAGCCCACGGCAGAAGAACATTCCGGCCAACGTCACAATAAACGGCTGAACCCGCAGATAAGCCACCAGAAAGCCCTGTATCGAGCCAAACAGAAGCCCATACACCAAAACAATGGCCATCGCAGCAAATGCCGGCACATTCATGTTTTCCATCATATACGCCAGCATCATACAGGACAGTCCGACAACGGAACCGACTGAAATATCGATGCCGCCGGTGATCATCACGACCGTCATGCCGACCGCGACAACAATCAACCCCGCGTTGTTCACGAAAAGATTCAGAAAGGTCTGCGGTTTTGCAAATCCTTTGTCGGCAAAAATAATCATCCCCAATCCGTACATCACGACAAACATCAGGATGGTGATGATCAGCAAATAGGCATTTTCATCAATGCTGCTTTTTATCTTTTTTATCATCTCGCCGCCTCAGCTTTCGTGCCCCGCCTCCGCTGCAGAGACCCAATCCACTTCTTGAACTCAGGGGATTGCAGCGTCACAATTACCACGACCACCAACGCTTTATAGATGGGAAGCTGGTCCGCAGTGACGTGCATGGCATACAGTGACGTCGTCAGCGCCTGAATCGTGACCGCGCCGATCACAGAACCTAACAGCGAGAACCTGCCGCCGCCAAGACTGTTCCCGCCCAATGCGACCGCAAGGATCGCATCTAATTCCATGTTATTCCCAATATTGTTGGCGTCGCAAGCCGCGATCCGCGAGCTCATAATGGCGCCCGCGACTCCGGAGCACAAACCACAAAAAGCATAAGCCATAAAAATAATCTGTCTGGAATTCAACCCGACCAGACGTCCGGCCCTGCTGTTAATCCCCACCGTCTGGATATACATTCCCAGCGCCGTCTTTTTCAGAATCAGAGCCGTGGCAACCACCACAAGCACCGCCACCATCACCGGCGTCGGCAGCGGGAAGCCCGGGAGAAAACTGCCTAAAATACGGTAACTGCTTTTTTCGACATGAATGATCTGCCCATTACAAATCAGTTGCGCAATTCCCCGTCCCGCTGTATACAGGATCAATGTGGCCACCATGGGCTGAATCTTCATCCTGGCAACCAGAAAGCCATTCCACATCCCGCAGAGCAATCCGCCGGCCAACCCTAACGCAATTCCAGCGAAATAGGGGATCTGGTAACTATCCTGACTTGAGCCCAGTGAGTAGCAAATGATCGCCGCGGCGACCGCGCTGACAGTCCCGACAGAGATATCCGTTCCTGCGGAAGCAGCCACGACCAACGTCATCCCGATGGCCAGAATTACCAACTCGCTGGAGCGGTTGATAATATCGATAAGAAAACCGTACAAAGTGCCGTTCAGAATCGTGATTTGAAAGAAATTGGGGGTTTTGATCAAATTAAAAAGCAGAACCAGCACTAACGCCACAATGGGGAGAAACAGGTGAAAACCGGTGATTTTCCGAAACAGCTTAGTCATTCGATTCTCCTCCGGCAATCGCTGCCATGACCTGATTTTCCGTCAACGCATCTTCCATTAATTCCCCCACCTTTTCTCTGTCCCGCAGGACATACATCCGGCTCACTGTGCGCAGCATTTCGTCGATCTCGGACGAGATAAACATGACGGCCATCCCATCTTCGGACAATTCCAGGACCAATTTTTGGATCTCCGTCTTGGTTCCGACGTCAATCCCGCGCGTCGGTTCATCCAGAATCAGAAAATCAGGATCCGTGATCAGCCAACGTGCCAAAATTACCTTTTGCTGATTACCGCCGCTGAGCTGCCTGACCGGTGCTTCCGCGTCCGCCACTTTGATTTGGAGCAACTTAATGTATTTTTCCGTCAGCGCCAGCTGTTCCTTTTTGCTGAGCAAACGGAACGCCCCTCTTTTGGCCTGCAACGCGATCATCATATTTTCTCGAACGGAAAGTTCGCTGATAATACCTTCCTCTTTTCGGTTTTCCGGAAGATAAGCCATGCCAAGATGAATCGCATCAATCGGTGCATTGACTTTCGCTTTCTTCCCTTGCACCAGCAGGTCGCCGCTATCCGCCGGATCCGCGCCATAGATAGACCGGGCCAATTCAGAACGTCCTGAACCCAAAAGACCGGATAATCC
>CALCQT010000550.1 GCA_937894825.1 uncultured Anaerolineaceae bacterium | reverse complement strand
CGCCGCCGGATGGGTCACCGGCAGCGCCGGCACCTGGATCGAGCAGCCGGGTGGGGCCCACCCGCGGGCTATTCGCGCCGCACAGCAGGCCGGGCTGGACCTGAGCGAGCACCGGGCGCGGGAAGTGACCTTCGCGATCCTGGCGGATGCGGACCTGATCCTCACAATGGAAGCGGGGCAGAAAGAAGCCCTGCAAATCGAATTCGCCGCACAGCGGGAAAAAATCTTCCTGCTGAGCGAATTCAGCACGGGAAAGACCTATGACATTCCCGATCCTGCCAGAGACAGGTTTGTCCATGCCGACGAAATCGCGGCTCATCTCTTCTCCGAAATCGACCGGGCTTTTCCGGTCATACTACGCCGCTTTGCCCCATCCGGACCGCCATAAAAACACAAATATGTCATTTTCGCTTGCATCCTTTAAGGACGAACGGAGTGAAACGGAGTCGAGCTACGCATTCACTTCGTTCGAAATCCTCAAAATCCATCATGGGTCTGATATTCTCCAAAGCAACGTTATTCGCACAAATTCTTCCAATCCTATTTCAAATTGTTGTTGAAGCGTCCGGTTCAAGCCGACGATTGACATTTTTATCATTATCTCTTGATCAACAAAGGAATCATCCATGGAATTTGAGAACACAATCAACGGGCAGGACGACGAAATCGATCTTCTGAAATATCTTACCCTGTTCTGGAACTGGGCCTGGTTGATCCTGCTGGCGGCACTGGTGACAGGCATCATCGGTTTTCTCGTCAGCAGCCGCATGACGCCGATCTATCAGGCATCCACCACCGTGCTGGTCAACGAAGCCGCGGCCAACAAGACCACGGATTACAACTCCGTACTGATGTCTCAGAAACTGACCAACACCTACTCCGAGTTGCTGGTTACCGACAACATTCTGACGACGGTCGGTACTCAGCTCGGGCTGTCCTACCCGCTGGAAGATCTGAAGAAGATGATCAGCGTCGCCACTATCCGGGACACGCAGCTCATGACGCTCAAGGTTGAAACAGAAGATCCGAACGAGTCAGCCGCCATCGCCAACGCGATCGTGGCTGTGTTCGCCGATTATATCCAGGACATTCAATCCCAGCGCTTCGCCCAATCCAAGAATGCGCTGGAACAGCAGATGCGCGAGGCGGAAGCCAACATTGGGTCCTACGAAACACGGGCCGCCGCCGCCGCTACACTGGCCGAAAAAGATACCCTCGAAGCAAAAGTGCGCCAGTACCAGGAAATTTACATGGGTCTGCAGCAGTCTTACGAGCAGATCCGCCTTTCGGAAGCGCAATCCGTGTCTTCCATCGTACAGGTTGAACCGGCCCGTCCGGAAGAAACGCCGGTCAAACCGCGCGTCCTGATGAACACCGCCATCGCGGCCATGATCGGTTTCCTGCTGGCTGCCGGCGTCATTTTTGTGCGCGAGGCGCTGGACGATACGATCAAAACGCCGGAGGATATCACCAACATTTTCAAACTGCCGGTGCTGGGCGTGATCAACCATTTCAAAACGGAAGATGAGGAAGCGTTGATCACGGTGAGCGAGCCGCGCTCGCCGTCGGCCGAGGCCTATCGTGCGCTGCGCACCAACGTCAGTTACGCCAGCGTCGATACGCCGCTGCGCGCCGTGCTGGTGACCAGTACCGAGCCGCAGGAAGGGAAGACCACCACCATCAGCAACCTGGCGGTGGTGCTGGCGCAGAACGGTCAAAACGTCATTTTGACCGACTGCGACCTGCGCAAACCGCGCATCCACACGCGCTGGAAGCTGACCAACCAGTACGGGCTGAGCACGCTCTTCTCCCAACCGAACGACTTGGTCACCAACCTGCTGCGGCCGTCCGGCGTGGAGAATCTGCGCATCCTGACCAGCGGCATGATCCCGCCCAACCCTTCGGAACTGATCGGCTCCCAGCGTATGCGGCGCATTATCGCCGACATGCAGCAGACAGCCGATATCGTGCTGCTCGACACACCGCCGGCGCTGGCGGTGACCGACGCGGGCGTGATCCTGGTGGTACGGCCGGGTAAAACGCGCCGCAGCGGGCTGCGCCAGACGATTATGCAGTTCCAGCAGGTCAACGCGCACATCCTGGGCGTCGTGCTGAACAACGTGGACCTGCAAGGCAAGCCCTATGCCTATCGCTATCAATACTACAGTAATTATTCGGCTTATCAGAGTTATTACGGAAAAAGTGAAAAAGCCAAAGCAAAATAACCAGTCTGCACAAACGCAGACACGAATACCTGCTTTCGCTGTCTCCCGCGCCCGCATCGGCATGGGGATCGGTCTGCTGATGGCGGACGCGCTCTCCATCCTGATCGCGCTCGGGCTGACCTGGCTGCTGCGCAGTTGGATCCTCGGCCCGCTAAAAGTAGCCGATGAGCTGAACTTTGTGCCGATTTTCCTGCTCTATTGCGCACTGAACGTCATGCAGGGGCTGTATGAACCGCTGGGCATTCCGGTGGAGGAGCAGATCCGGCGCATTGTGGTCGACGTTTTCTTCGTGGGGTCCTTCATGACGGCGCTTTTCTTCGCGGCCAAAGCCGGCTCGACCCAATCGCGCTCGTTTTTCTATGGCTTCTGGGCTGCCCAGGTTCTGTCCGGCCCGCTGACGCGGATTCTCTGCCGGCGGATCATGCAGGCACTGGGGATTTGGGGACTGCCGGTCGGGCTGCTGGCAAAAACGGTTGACGACCTAAACGTGGCAGTGGATTATTTGCAGGCGCACCCGGAGGCCGGATTGCGTCCGGTGATCGGCTGCGCGGAGGACGCGCCGAGCGAAGCGAATGCGGTTCCAGCGAAGATCCCGCTGCTGCCGGAAACGGCTTTCCAGCAAACGCTGCAAGAACAACATTTCACCACACTGGTGATTCTTGGCGAAGCAGCCGAAACCTTGCTCAAGAAACGAAAGGTCTACCGGTCTTACGTCAGCACGATCGTGGCGCTGGACCGGCCGGGGACGCTCAGCGAATTGTGCGGGGTACAGTTCAGCCAATATGGGAGCTATTACGGTCTCTCCATGTCGCATCCGCTGCTGCGCCGGCGCGGGCAATGGACCAAACGGTTGGCGGATGTGGTGCTGTGCGGCGCGGGGCTGATCCTGATATCGCCGCTGTTCCTGCTGCTGATGCTGCTGATCCGGTTGGATTCTCCCGGGCCGGCTTTTTACGTTCAAAAGCGGCGCGGCAAAGGCGGAAAGACCTTCGGCATGATTAAATTCCGCACAATGGTGGACGGCGCGGACTTGAAGCTGCGGGACTATCTGGAGGCCAACCCGGCGGCCAAAGCCGAATGGGACGCCTACCAAAAGTTATCCAACGATCCGCGCGTGACACGGATGGGGCGTTTCCTGCGCCGCACCAGTCTGGACGAGCTGCCGCAACTGATCAACATCCTGAAAGGCGAGATGAGCCTGGTCGGGCCACGGCCGATCGTCATCGGTGCGGCGGTGGAACAATATGGTCCCGGGATCGCTTACGCCGATTTGGTCCTGCCCGGATTGACCGGGTTGTGGCAGGTCAGCGGCCGGAATGATTGCACCATCGAGGAACACGCCGCCATGGATTACCAGTACATCATGACCTGGTCGATCTGGAAGGACGTGTGCATCCTGTTCCAGACCATCCCGGCCGTGCTGCATGGGGAGACGAGTTAGAAATAAAATGTTTGCTCAAAAAGAAGTGGAAGAAATCCCCGTGCTTTCCAACTCGGCTGAACAACCAATTCGGATTGCACACATCGTCGGGAAAACGGTTAGAAGCGGAGTTGAAACGTTTGTGATAAATTATTATCGGCATATTAATCGGAACCGTTATCAGTTTGATTTGATCGTTGATGCCGATTCGACTTATTCCTGGGAAGAAGAAGTAAATGTACTGGGAGGTAGAGTCTATACAGTAGCACCATACCAAGATTTTTTCGAGAATCAGAAAGACCTGACCAGCCTGTTCCGAAAAAATCAATACAAAATCGTTCATTCCCATCTCAATTCATTAAGTATTTTCCCTTTGATGGCGGCACAGCAAGTGGGAGTTCCCATTAGAATCGCACACAGTCATAGCACCGCAGGGAAAGGGGAATTCAAACGAAATTGTATGAAACATATCCTACGTCCTTTCGCTAAAGTCTTTCCGACCGATCTATGGGCATCATCTGCTCATTCCGCCAAATGGTTATTCGGTGAGCGGTATTTTACGGATGGAAATGTAAGAATTTTAAAATATGCTATTGAGACGGATAAATTTACTTTTAATGCACAAATACGTGACAAAATCCGAAAGCAATACCAAATTAAAAACCAATTTGTCATAGGACATATCGGGAGGTTCAACAACCAAAAAAATCATGATTTTCTGATTGATATTTTTGCGGAAATTCATCAATTAAAACCAGATTCAGTTCTCCTATTGATTGGCAATGGGCCATTACTCCCGATAATAAAAGAAAAAGTCAGCCGGTTGAACTTGACTCCAAATGTTATTTTTGCCGGTATTCAAAAGGAACCTGCCGACTTCTATCAGGCGATGGATGTTTTTCTCTTTCCATCATTATACGAAGGATTAGGTATCGTTGGTATTGAAGCCCAAGCATCAGGTTTACCGGTAATTGCATCGACTTGCGTCCCTAAAGAATTGGAAGTTACCGATCTGGTGCGGTTTCTATCGCTCAATTCTTCTCCCTGTGACTGGGCAACGGAAACGCTGAAATTTGGGCTGGATTATCCTCGCAATGACACCCATGAAGAAATAATCAGCGCCGGCTATGATATATCAAAAGAAGCTGCGCAACTGGAAAATTTTTATGCTGATTGCCTTTTCCGGATGAGGAAATAATGAAAAAAGTAGGCTTGGTTCTATGAAGCTTTCTAAAGATAATATCGCAGCCGGAATTGTATTGTATTTTCCAGAAGAAAGCGACATCCAGAATATCGTATCGTTATCTGACAAAGTTGGAGCGATTTATTTAGTTGATAATTCCTTTAGTAAATTACCCAATGCGGTTATGGATATGTTAATGGGAATTAGTTTCTGTTCAATCCAATATTTTCATTTCCCAGAAAATATTGGATTATGCTCAGGAATGAATTTTATTATGAAGAAAGCTTTATCTGATAGCTATTCATGGTGTCTACTAATCAATCAAGATAGTGTATGCGGAAATAATATTGTTGAGATTTTTATTGAAGATCTATTTTCAGCCGCTGATGAGCGAATAGCAATCATAGGCCCTCAATATGATTATGACCGACACAAGCATAAACTCATATCAACTTCAGGAGTAAAAGACGTTACTTGGTTGATGATGTCAGGAAACATGATTAATCTGATCCTCAATGATATTCTGGGTGGTTTCAAAGAAAATTTGTTCGTTGATGGATTGGATGTCGATTACTGTTTGAGAGCAAGAAAAGAAGGGTTCCGCGTTATTCAAAGCAACACAGCCATCCTTCTACATAAACCAGCAACAACAAAATATATATCAATATTTGGACAAAAATTATTTGGCTATGGATGGGCAGAGCCATTACGATACTACTATCAATTCCGCAACGGTTTTTGGATTTTCCAAACGTATCGTCATTGGGGAACACTATTTTTCATGTTCTATAAATTATTAAAAATAATATTCCTGTTTGATCGAAAGAAAGTTTACCTTCAAGCTGTTAAAGATGCTTATATGGATTTTCGGCACCACTATTTTGGGAAAACTGTCAAAACTTATGGATAAATTGAAATGCATATTGATCCACGAATAATAATGGAGATGAATCAGGAATACTTGAATATCGTGAATTCAGATTCATATAAACTTGGGCAGTTATTGTACTTAACAATAAATAACTTAGAATCACGACATTTCGGAGCAATCAAAAACGAATTCTGTAAAAAGATACGGAGTTATCGAATCAGGAGAATCAGCCACCCCAATATTTTGGATATCCAGCCACATAGTAAAAAGACGAACGCAAGAATCGCTGTTTACACTGTAATATACGGTGCTTATGACACTCTTTCTGAGCCTATTGTTATTGACCCTCAGTGTGACTATTATTATATTGGCGATCAACACTTTAATAAACCTTCAATTTGGAAATACAAAGAATTTTCTCTTCCTTACGAAATTGAAAAGTTGGATGGCATTTATAAAAATCGATATTGCAAAATGCATCCATTTTCTATTTTCCCAGATTACGAATACTCAATATATCTGGATGGAAATATTATTCTATATGGCTATCCATCTGACCTTCTGGAATTTATTAATAATAAGTCTGGATTTGCGTTGCATAATATGGCGAATAGAGATTGCATCTATGCAGAAGCTATTGCTTGTAAGATATTAAAAAAGGGGCATTACGAGTTAATAAAAAAGCAGGTGAAAAGATATCGCAAAGATAATTTTCCGGAGCATTTCGGTGTTTACGAATGCCCGATTGTTTTTCGCCAACATTCATCAATATGTAAAGAAATCAATCAAACTTGGTGGCAAGAATTTAGAGAATCAGGTGGACGAGATCAACTATGTTTACCATATGTAATATGGAAAAAAGGCCTCAATTTTGAAGATGTCGGACTTCTAGGAAATGACGTAAGAAGAAATCCATATTTCCGTCAAGTTAACCACCTGAAAAGATAAATAACGAACATGGAGATCGTTAACACTTTCCCCAAAATGGGAGATGTCTAAAGAACAGAGGAGCCACGTTGTCGTCAGACCAGGTAATAGAAAGTATCGAGGTATAAATATGAAAGTATTTGTTACAGGGGCATCTGGATATATTGGGCGGCATGTCGTTAAGGAATTCTTGGATAGAGGACATGAGGTGCTTGCTTGTGATTTCAGCTTTAAGGGAGTAGACGAGCGGGCCAATACAGTAAGCGTGGATATTTTTTCTGGAGACGATTCGCTTTATACAAAAATTGGCAAAATTGATTTAGTCGTTCATTTGGCATGGAGCGATGGATTTGTACATAATTCTCCCACCCACATGGGGAACCTGTCGAATCACTTCATCTTTTTGAGAAACATGGCGATTGCAGGATGCCACAATATTGCAGTAATGGGTAGTATGCATGAGGTTGGTTATTGGGAAGGCTCTATTGATGAGAACACGCCATGTCATCCATTATCCCAATATGGAATAGCAAAAAACGCACTTCGTGAGTCGTTGTTGCTATTATCAAGCGAACTCAACTTTAATTTATATTGGTTGCGTGCTTATTACATATATGGTGACGACCATCATGGAAGTTCGATTTTTGCAAAAATCACGCAAGCAGTGGAAGATGGAAAAAACGAATTCCCATTCACAACAGGGAAAAACAAATGCGACTTTATCAGTATATATGAATTGGCAAAGCAAATAGTGAAGGCAAGTACCCAAGACAAAATAACAGGAATTATAAATGTTTGCTCAGGGAAGCCAGTCAGTCTCGCAGAACAGATCCAATGGTTTATTAAGGACAGGGGATTTAACATTAAGTTACTTTATGGGGCATACCCCGACAGGGAATATGATTCACCAGGTGTATGGGGAAACTCCGACAAGATACAAGCTATTATGGAACAAAATTTTTAAAATAAATTATCTGTTTAATGCAACGAGGAAAATGACGGGAAGCCTGCCGAATTCAAAATTTTCGGAAGCAGGATTTTATATTTTTGAAAAGTATTTCTTACTTCCATTTATCGGATTATAACTTTTGAATAAACGGCCGAAATACCAATAAAAACGGATTTCGATTAAATCCCCACTTCTAAATAAGTAAATTAATTCTTTGCGAGGAGTATTATGAAAGCATTAAAGTACTTAAAAAATCCGGGCAATGTGCTTTTGTATCTAGCAAGGCGAAACTGGTTTGACTGGATTCCCGATCAGACATATCTGCAATTATATTATCGCATAGCTTTTGGAAAAAAACTGAATCTTACAAATCCGCAGACATATAATGAGAAAATTCAATGGTTGAAACTTCATGATCGGAACCCTCTTTACACCAGCCTATCTGACAAATACGAAGTACGAAAATATATAGTTAACACGATTGGCGAAGAATATTTAATTCCATTATTAGGTGTTTGGGACAACTTTGATGATATAGATTTCACGAAACTACCAGATAAGTTTGTACTAAAATGCACTCACGATTCAGGAGGGCTGGTAATTTGCAGGGATAGAGCCCAATTTAATATTGATGCCGCAAGAAATAAAATAAATAAATGCATGAAGAGAAATTTTTTTATGATTGGGCGCGAATATTGTTACCAAAATGTTACACCACGCATTATTTGCGAAGACTATATGGTGGATGAATCAGGAATTGAACTCAAAGATTATAAGTTTTTTTGTTTTGATGGGAAACCGCAGGCTATGTTCGTCGCAACGGGCAGGGATGTGGATACAAGGTTTGATTTTTTTGATTTAAAATTCAATCATCTCCCTTTTATGCAACACTATAAAAACAGCACTAAAGTCTTAAAAAAACCTGAAAGATTTGAGCAAATGATCCAATTAGCTGAAAAGCTATCAGCCGGAATACCCCATGTGCGGGTTGATTTTTATAACATCTACGAGGCAGTTTATTTTGGAGAGCTGACATTCTATCATTTTTCCGGTATGGAGAAGTTTGAACCAGCTAAATTCGATTCTATTTTCGGAGAATGGCTAGATTTACCTGTCGCTTTTGAGCATTAAATAGAACATGACTACAGCAAATGTAATAATCGATGAGAAAGCCTGGTAATTTTATACATTCTATTCACTGCGAAATGTAGCGGTAGCTGATAATGCACTTTGATAAGCTCATTCGGTTTATATGCCTAAATGCTTCACATTTCCTATTAACCACAGAAATACTATAAGGGACTCATTATCTCTGCATCCAGAATGTGTAACGTTGACATTTCTGAAACACATTGAATTTCCATACCTGGCAAAACAATAAAAATAAAATTGCCTAAAGTGTCCCATAGTAATATCTTTAAGATTATTCTATTTATAACAAAGGTGCAAAAAGTATTAGTCTCATCAGTTTTACTTTTCGGAGAAAAAATGTTCTTATCGGTGATTGTTCCTGTGTATAATGTTGAAAAATATTTATCGCGATGTATTGATAGTATTCTGGGCCAATCCTTTGAAGATTTTGAGCTTATCCTTATCAATGATGGGTCCTTGGACAACTGTCCTAACATCTGCGACCAATATGCCGCGAGAGATTCGCGAATCACAGTAATCCACCAAAAAAATGCCGGGGTATCCGCAGCTCGGAATGCTGGGTTGAATGTTGTAACAGGAGAATGGATCACTTTTGCGGATTCGGACGACTTTTTTGACAAGAATGCATTTGAGATAATTTTTACTGAAATTGCGAAGGACGGAAAAATTGATATTCTCATTTTTGATTTTTATTTATTTCGCGAAAATAAACCCATTATTCCCATTTTTCTTTATCACGAACCGTTTATTTATTCAGATAGGAGAGATATAAAAAAGCTGCAACTACAGGTTATTGCGCCATCGTTGTTTTGTGCGCAAGCAACTGGCGGAGGGGCTCCATTCAAAGCATATAAAAAAGAAATTCTTCGTGGGGTATATTTTCCTGAGGAATTACATATAAACGAGGATCATCTCTTCTTCTTACGCATCTTAGATCTAAAGACGGTTAACATTATTAAGTATATTAAGGTCCCTTTATATTATCGGACCAGAAATCCGGAGCAAATCACTACACGATATAATCCGCAAATCGAGTTACTCCTTAATCAAGCGCATCAAGCTTTTGAACAGTATTTCTTTTCTCAACATGCTAATGATCCTGAATTCATGCAAGCACGCCTGCTTCGCATCGTTGCTCGAACAGGGGAATTTCTGAAGTTATACCTTTTAAAACCAGAAAACCCACTTTCATTATCTGAAAAAATCAGGAAGCTTAAAGCTTTCATCCAAGAATATCATATCCGCGATGCGGCGGAAGAAATTAGTATTAAAGAGATCCCTTTTAATACTAAGATAGGTATTCTACTACTACGAAATAGCAATTCTATTTTCTTTTATTGTGCCTACTGGCTGAAAGAAAACATAATAAACAAATACATTTCAATTCAATCAGGATAAACGATAAAATAAACAAAACAGGCCAGAATGATTTCACTAGGTAAAACGAGAAAAAATATCAAGTGTGGAATATTTTTCCACAACAGTTAATTACTAAATTAGTCATTATCGGAAAATATTCTACATGAAACTATGAGAATTTAATTTATTGAAAGAAAACTTGATGAGTATTACGAACAGAAAATCTCTTTTAATCTTCCTGGTCATCCCCTTCCTGAAACCGGCTGCTATTGAGAATTTCGATAGCTGGAAATTTATTGATACCATTTTTGACCTTTGGAAAGTATTATCTTTTCTCATTATTTTATTTTTATTTTTCCGACAGCATAAAATCTCTAGAATCATGTTGTTAATAATTTTATCTCAATTATCATTATTCTATTCCACAATAATAAGTAGGGGGGATTATTGGAGTGTGCTTGTAAATAGTGGCTCAATTATTGGTCTTTGTATGTTAACAGAGCTTTGTGTAAATAACGGAGATAGTTTTACTTTATTTAAAGGCCTATTCTGGGTCACAATTATTCTTGCCGCAATCAACTTGGTCACAGTTTTTGTATTCCCAGAAGGATTATATACAAATTTATCAGGCGGATACACGATGAACTGGTTTTTAGGATACAGGAACAACCATATCGGAATCTTATTACCTTGTATAATATTTGCAAAAATCATGTCCATCTGGGGCACAAGAAACTGGATTTTAGAATTATTATCATTACTTATTTCTTCTGTAACTATATTTATCACCTGGTCCGCCACCTCAGTTGTAGGATTTACAATCATTTTAGGTTATTTACTTTTGTTTCAAAATAAATATTGGGGATTCCTTTTTAATTCTGTGACTTTTTCATTGATCACATTCCTTTTTTTTCTTTCGGTAATAATATTCCAAATTCAGAATGGAATTCTGCGGACAATTGTGACTAATATGTTAAACAGAGATTTAACTTTTACCGGACGTGTTTATGTATGGGATCGCGCTATCGAGCTAATAAAAAACAATTCCATTTTTGGTTATGGGGTGTTGGAAACTGAAACAAATATGATTTTACTTAATGCTGTAAATGCTCACAATCAATTCCTGCAAGTATCTTTTCAACAGGGGATTATTGGCACGATCCTTTTTTTGAGTATCCTGATTTATGCCGTAATTGTCCTATATCGTCAGAGAAATAACCCGATCGCAGGCGTTCTTTCCGTTTCATTGTTTGCCTTTTGGATTATGTTCACGCAGGAAGCCTATAATTTGCTTCTATATTATGTCCTAATTATACTTTCCTGCAAAACCCCACAGATTATAAATCAACACTCCTCTTTTTCAAAGCGAAAAATCCGGTCTGCTCATCACAAAAAAAACCTTTTTAGCTCTCCTCCCCCCTTTAGTCAACCAAATAGCCATGCAGCGAACCAGAAGTTCGATTAAAAATCTGATCGTTGCCCTCATTGGCCAAATTTTCGGGCTGATCGTCAGTTATCTGGCACGCATCGTCTTTCTGCGCTACTTGGATGCGGAATACCTCGGGCTCAACGGATTGTTCACCAACCTGCTTACCATGCTTGCTCTGGTCGAGCTGGGTGTCGGACCAGCTATGGTATTCAGCCTGTATAAACCGCTGGCGGAAAACGATACCGAGAAAGTCAAGAGCCTGATGCAGCTCTACAAAAGGGCTTATATGCTCATCGGCCTGCTCATTTTTGCGCTGGGTCTGGCGTTCACGCCCTTTTATCCGGCACTGATCAATGATCTGCCGGATATCCCCCGGCTGAATCTGATTTACCTGCTGTTCGTCGCGAACACGGCCGTCTCTTACCTGTATTCCTATAAGCGTTCGCTGATCATCACTGACCAGAAACGTTATATCGCGACCATTTACCGCTACGGTTTTTACATCCTGCTGAATGTCGGTCAAATCCTGATCCTGGTCCTGACCCGGAATTACATTCTGTTTCTGCTGCTGCAGGTCTTCAGCACCTGGTTGGAGAATTATCTGGTCTCGCGAAAAGCTGACCGTATGTACCCTTTCCTGTCCGAAAAGAACGTGCGAAAAGTCGACCCGCAGACAGTCACCGGAATTAAAAAGAATGTCGGCGCCATGCTATTCCACAAAATCGGTGAGATTTTTGTTACTGCCTCCAACAATATTTTTATGGCCAAGTTTGTGAATCTGACCGCGGTGGGCATTTTTTCCAATTATGAGCTGGTCACAAACGCTATTAAGATGGTCACAAGCCAGATTTTTCAATCCGTTGTCGCCAGCGTTGGCAACCTGAACGCGAGTGAGACGGAAGCGGATCGGGAAAAACTTTACAGGACTTTTCAGGCGACCAATTTCGTCGGCTTCTGGGTGTTCGCTTTCTGTGCTGTCGCTTTGTTGGTACTGTTAAATCCTTTTATTGCCCTCTCGTTCGGCGAAGATCTGATTTTTGAACTGCCAGTAGTAATATTGATCGTAATCACCTTTTATATCAGTGGGATGCGAAGGGCGATATTGACTTATCGAGATGCCGCCGGGTTATACTGGATTGATCGTTATAAGCCACTGGCGGAAAGCGTTATCAAAGTTGCGACAACGATTCCGCTGGCACTGAAGATGGGCGTGGCGGGGATTTTCTTGGGTACCATCATCAGTACGCTGACGACCTGTTTTTGGGTTGAGCCCTACGTATTGTATAGGTATGTTCTGAGACAAAAGTTAAGCGCCTATTTCAGGAAATATTTCGAATATACGTTGATCGGAGTAATCGCCTGCCTGATTACAGTTTGGATAACCGGATTCGTTCCGCAAAGCGGATGGAGCGGGCTACTGATCAAAGGGTTACTCTGCGCTGTTATCCCCAATGCAATTTTCATAATCTTTTTTTACAGAACTCCTGAATTTCAATACCTTGTTGAGAAACTGAGCGGAGTTTTTCGCAGCCTGAAGTCCCGCTTTTCGGCGGCGGATCACCAGTAAGGCAACAGGCGTTTGCCAATTCGAAAACAAAAGAATGGATTCTCTGATCATCCCCCGCCGTACATTCCTGGAATAACCTTCGACACGATGGCTCAAAATATATTGCCGGACAGTATCGCCTGTGAGGTTGCGATCATCTGCACTGCTGCTATCCCGCGCGACCTGGTTCACTGGGTCGTCTGCGTCATTCAGCTTGTCGGCGGATAGAACAGTTCGCCATGACCCATTGAAAAACGAAAATAGTCAGCATAAGACGGGCTTAAGTATCGTATGAGGCGTTAAATGAATATGCCCATACATTTTTTTAATAGAGAAGACAAATGGGGTATCCGAAATGTTAAGAACTTTTATTAATGTCAATCAGCATATTTCTCGAAAAATTGGTTCGATAGCTCCCTTCACAAAAGATGATATTTTTGCCCGCTATGAAGAGACCGTTCACCGGTTCATGGCGCCCGGACAGATTGTTGCGGACATCGGAGGCGGGAAAAAAAGTATCATAACAAAATATAAGGAAGAATTTCCGGGTATTCAAATATACGCAATTGATATATCTGACAAGGAGCTGGAAGAAAACTCGGGTGCCGATAAGAAAATTGTGGCGGACGTAACCAAGGAAATTCCTTTGCCCGATGAAAGCGTTGATATGGTTATTTCCAGATCTGTTTTGGAACATTTACAGAACCAGGAATCCTTCATTAAAAATTGCAATCATGTTTTGCGATCGGGG
>CALCQT010000549.1 GCA_937894825.1 uncultured Anaerolineaceae bacterium | reverse complement strand
GATGCGGCGGATGCGTTGGCGATCGCGATCTGCTGTGCGCATAGCAGCCGCTTTTTTGATTTTGCAAACGGGAATTTATAAGGCGATGATTATCAGTCGAGCCAATCCACGGATCAAAGAAATCCGCAGTTTAAAAGAACCGAAGGCTTTAAAGAAATCGGAATTCTTTTACATGGAAGGCCTGCGTATCATCGGAGAAGCGTTCGAAAAAAAAGCTGGCGTTCAGACGCTGGTTGTAGCCCCCGAATTGCTGAAGGCTGCTTATGGGACGGAATTGATCCATCAGGCGGAGAACCAGGGAATTGAACAACTGGAAGTCTCAGCTGATGTTTTCAAATCGTTTGCGCATAAGGAGAACCCGCAGGGACTGGCCGCAATTGGGATTCAACGTTTTGCGAAATTGGAAGCGTTGAATGCCGCGGAAAAAGTGATCGTAGCTTTGACGGAAGTGGCGGATCCCGGCAACCTGGGCACGATCCTGCGCACGGCAGATGCGACGGGTTGCGGCGGGATTGTGCTGCTGGGGGATTGTGTCAGTCCTTATGAGACGGGTGCGATGCGGGCTTCAATGGGTGCGATTTTTTCACAACCGGTGGTTCAGACTGATTTTGATTCGCTGTTACGATGGAAAAAGGCGCAGGGCTGCCGGCTGATTGGTACGGCTGACAGTGCACAGTTGGATTATGCTGCTGTGGATTATGCCGGGCCGCTGATTCTGTTGATGGGCAGCGAACGTCAGGGTCTGAGCGATGCCGTGACGGCAGCCTGCGATCAGATGGCGCGCATTCCGATGATGGGGAGCAGTGATTCACTGAATCTGGCGGTGGCGACCGGGGTGATGTTGTATCAGATTTTTAATTCCCGACGAGGCGGGGTGCAATTCGAAATATAGAAATTCGCTTCGAAGAAATGAGCGTCAGGAATCTCTCCCATGTTTCGATTTGTTGCGCGTTGGGGTGCATTCCTGCTTTACGTGTTATGATATGAAACTGGAGCGGATATGATCTCATACGTTGAAGGCGAAATTTTTGAAAAAGACACGGATTCTCTGGTCATTCTTGCCGGCGGGATCGGTCTGAAGGTTTTTACCACGCAGAATGTCATCCTCAATGCCGAACCGGGACAAAAAATCGGTCTGCGAACGTATTTCATTGTTCGACAGGAGATGATGGCGCTGTATGGCTTTGAGACCGAAGACGAGATCCGTTTTTTCGGGCTGCTCATGGCGGTCAGCGGGATCGGCCCGCGGCTGGCCTTGGGGATTCTCTCTACCGCCGGTGTGGATACGGTCCGGCGGGCTGTGGTTCAGGAACAGCCGGATTTCGCGCGGTGTGAATTGAAGCTCTTTGAGCGAGGCAAACATGTCGTCGATCAACTGCATCGCGCGCGCCTCGCGCCC
>CALCQT010000548.1 GCA_937894825.1 uncultured Anaerolineaceae bacterium | reverse complement strand
GGACTTGACCTTATTCGATCTCCCGGAAATCGTCCAATAAGAATTCACTGTGACGCAGAAATTTGGTATCCAACCTTCGTTCTCAAACCAATTATCTTACGCATGGTCGTTGTAATCGGCATCATTTAATTTCATCCAATAAGCCTAATACACGCTGCCAGGCCGTATCAAATGCCAAACCTTTGTTTATCACTAAATAATTAAGTCGCCGATCCCAATCTCTTTCAAATGCAGACCATCTTTGTTCAATCATTTTTATATCAATCCCATTCAGATCTAGTCCCTTGATCGCAAACTTCTCAGGCAATTAATTCCAAATAAAACAAGATTGTAAATATCATACAGGTCTCTTGAAATCGCAAACCGCCGCTGACCACCAATTGCACGAATTTTTTCAGCGACGACTTCTTCCAAACAATAAAACGGTAAAGTAACATCAGTAAAACTTTCCTGATCGGAATATGGATGAATGATTTGTTTTTCATTCACCGGGAGAAAAATTTTTTCTGCTCTTGTTACATCCAATTTGACAGTTCTCGGTGATCCACCCCAATGCAGCGGGCCGCGATAATAAATACGAATCTGATAAGATTCATTCCCTACTCATCGTCCACAATCTCAAAACGAATCGGCTGGACATGAAAATCAGGGCCATCTTGATCACTAATCCAATCAATACTTTTCGTAATCCATGACTCGATCTCAGCAGGTGAAATAAATTTCGTAGCAGTAAAATCGAGATCTTCAGAAAACCGATAATCAGAGAAGTAACATTTCCGTAAGCATGTGCCCCCTTTGAATATCAGCGTATCCAATAGTCCGCTGGTTTTTACCATACCGAGCAAAAGCCAGCTCAGACTATAATCAAGATCAATGACCATTGGATCAACTTTCGTCGCGGCTGCAGTACGGCGAACTTCAGCTTCGCTTATCATATTCGATGCCTTTTATTATCTTTCGGTTTCAAAAGGAATATTTACCTGAAGCTGCCAACGGGTAGAAACCGGACCGGATACGCCGGAACCGGGTTCTAATTGGCTGATCCCTTTTGAGATCATAGTTTGCCAGTGGTTCATTTTCAACTCTCTGTCCTGTATCGACAAAGATAGCGTTTCAATCAGATATCCAAGGCGTTTAGCCACAACACCGCCTCCCCATTGTTCTAAATAGCAATCGAGTTTTTCCCAATTGATGGAATTTATTGAGGATCTCATCGCCTGTACCAACTGAACGATCCCCCCACTTAAATCTGGCCGGCTGGCTGCGTCTATGATTGTCTTTTCGCGATCGGTCACCATGATCGAAGAATCTTCAATTTTCCTGGTGCTAACACCAAAAAAAAACCGTTCTGCGATATGAATAAATTGAAATTCGATGCCTTGAATCGTTAATGGTTTTTTTCGTTTTGTTGTCTGAATAAATTGAACCCGTGGAATTTGCTCAGACATATTCCAAAACCGAAGGGCTGACCAATAGGCAATAGCGCCTGGCGAGACTAAATTGGAAGCTAATATTAAGGCATTCTCTGACCAAAGCCGTTCAGGCCCAGCCTCCAACGGGATGATCATATATAATCCTCGTTGCAGGCGCTGGAGCCAGCCTTTTCGAACCAGTCGGCCAAGGCTGTTTGTTGCGGCTATCTTTGATTACCAATATTCAACAGCCTGTTGATATGTGAATAACCGCTTTCCAGTGGTAGAAAAGGTTGTTAGAAAATCTGTTTCCTGTTTACTGAGCGACATAACATTTTGTGTAACCCAACCTTCAGTTTTTGATGTTTCGTTGACACAAAATATTATAAACTATACTCTCTTTTTCTGCATCTATGAAATTGTTGCCCATAATTGTACCAATGTCAGTATTTGAGCCTGGCTCAAAATATTATTACCTGATGGCATCCTGCCGCATTTTGTTCGACACCAATCGAACATCCACACCATAAGTAATCACCTATGCACACTTTCGTTCCAATAATCAACACACTGATCTGAAAACCATTTCGAATATTAGTTATTTCTCAAAGTAGCGAATCATATTTTTCGTTCGAATCCATCAATCGAAGAATCGGGCATCGCGTCCAATGTCAAAATTGTTTTTGGGTAATTATTCAGTCTGTTTGGAATGGGTTAATATTTCCTGATAAAGGACCTGATAATCCTGCAAGTTCATATTTTGAAGCGATTCAAGATTAAAATACAGGATTTGCTCTTTTCCAGATTTCTCATTTTGAATCTCTTCCGCCAATTGCATCAACAGCGTTGATTTCCCAACCCGACGAAGCCCGGTCAATATTTTTACCAACCCGCTATTTCGATGTTGAATTAACGTATCTACATAGTTTCTTTTAATCTCCATCATGACACACCCACATCCATAAAAGATTCCATCATAACCGAAAAAAAATGTATTTAATCAACTTATTTCCATTATAACCGATAGGAAATACAAAAAAAACAGTATCCGGGAAAACAAAAACCGCGGCCACAAGGACCACGGTTTTACAA
>CALCQT010000547.1 GCA_937894825.1 uncultured Anaerolineaceae bacterium | reverse complement strand
GAGCCAAAAATCATACAGTTATATGGCTTGCGCCCGCCGCTTCATGCGGACGAAACTGAAACGGCGCTGTTAATGGCGATTGATGAGAATCTTGTGGAACGAAAGCGTTTCCAGGAATCGGCAGATGGGAGTTCTCCTGTTTGGGGAGCGTTCCATGAAGGGACGCTTATTTCACAGGTGGTAAGTAAATTTTCAAAATCTGGAGCGACCGGCGACCCTACAAAAACAGACCTTGAGAAAGGAAATTTGATGTGGCAGTGGTCCCGGGAAAATTTGAAAGATTTTGGAATGTTTATCCTCGATGAAATGGATCAGGAAGAAAAAAGTTGAGACGACGGAGGTGATAAGAGAGAATTTAAATCGACTGTCTGTAAATGTAAATAAGCATATTTTTTAAACAAAAAAATCTTTATGGAGAAGATAAAATGAAATCGAATGTGGTAAGAATGATTGTGATGTTAGCGTTAGTTGCGCTAGTTGTCGTGGGTATCTCACAAATCGCGACGGCTGCGGATTCTTCGAATCCCATAACCGTGACCTGGTGGGTCCCCAACTGGGATGAAGAAGTGGCGAAGGAACTGATCGCTGAATTTGAAGCGCAGAATCCGGATATTAAAGTAAATATGGTGATCACGACCTGGGATACTATGGAAGGGCAGATCCGCACCGCTTTGAACGGAAATAATGCGCCGGATCTGATCACGGATCTTGAATCCAGAGTTCAAGGCTACGCTTCCCAGGGACTGCTGGCAAATCTCGATGAATACTACAAAGCAGGCAACGTTGATATGGACGATTTTGTCACTTCGGCAATTGAGCTTTCGACCTATGACGGTCATCTGTATTCCGTGCCGATGCGCCATGATGGTCCGGCGATGATCTACAACAAGGATATGTTTGAGGAAGCAGGACTTGACCCCGATAATTTCCCGCAGACCTGGGATGAATTGTCAGAAGTAGCCAAAGCATTAACGAAGGACACGAATGGGGATGGTACGGTAGATCAGTTCGGTATTGGCTGGCCGCTGGGAAATGAAGGGAATGCGGTTGTCCGTTTTTACCAGCTGTTATACAATTTTGGCGGTTCGATCACGGATGAAGCTGAAACAAAATGTGAACTGAACTCGGATGCGGGCAAGATGGCACTCGAATATCTGTATAACGATGTCGTCACCAATAAAGTTACCCCGCAGAGTGCCCTGGAAGTAGATAACACCGGACTTCGTGACCTTTTCATCAACAAAAAGATTGCCATCTATACCAATGGCGCATTTGATTTGACCGAAATTGCGAATCAGGCTCCCAATATTAATGTTGGTACCGCTACGATTCCTGGAACCGGTGATGGCATTGGTATTACCATTGTCAATGGCTTTAGTCTGTACATTCCTGAAAAAGCGAAAAACAAAGACGCGGCCTGGAGACTGGCGGAATTCGTCGGAAATACGGAAAATAGCGCCCGCATCACCACGACATTCCCCGGAAGAAGGAGCTCTATGAAATTGGAGAAATTTTCCGATCCGCTTCTGCAGCCGTTCATTGAGCAGATGGATTCAGGCAGAGCAGGTCCGACTTATGTTCAGTGGCCGGCGATGCAGACCGCAATTTTCGCTGAAATGCAGATGGTCTTGTTAGAAGGGAAAAATATCGAAGACGCGCTGGTTGATATGTGCTACGAAGTGGACGCCCAACTCGGGAAATAAATAAATAAAATAGTTTTTTTGTGCCATTTCGGGCGTGATCTTCTTTGCCGGGAATGGCACAGAAAAACAAGCTGTATTAAAAAGTATATTCTGAGGTCCAAAAATGTCTTATTTTAGCGCCAATATTAAGAAGGCACTTAAGGGGTATGGATTTATATTGCCTGGGTTCTTTATTATCACTTCGATTATTTTGTATCCATTGGCAAAGACCGTACTATTGAGTTTTTCGAAATCCGATAAAACCTTTTTATTCACGCTGGATAACTATATCCAAGTGATGAGAGCCCCTCAATTTCTTCCGATGCTGAAAAGAACGCTGATCTGGATGACTGGAACAGTTTTCTTCTCAGTCGTTATCGGTTTTGGTGCCGCAAAACTGATTGACCAACCTTTTATCAGAGGAAAAAATATTTGGCGCTCGCTTTTGCTTTTGGCTTGGATCACGCCAGGTGTTGTAAAAGCTCAGGCCTGGAAATGGTTATATAGCTCTGATTTTGGCATGTTAAACCAGATGCTCAAGACACTGGGAATCATTGACGAATCCATCCCATGGCTGACGAAATCCAATATTGCGTTTATCGCGGTTTTAATTATTCAGGTTTGGTCAGAATTTCCATATACGATGCTGATGATCAGTGCCGGGCTGCAATCGATCAGTAAAGATCATCGTGAATGTGCTCTTTTGGACGGTGCTAACTGGTTTCAATATACATTCCGTGTTGAAATTCCGCTGATCAAAGATATTGTTTTCGTCGCGGTCTTAATATCGACCATTTGGGCCATTAACACCTTTTCGGTGATCTGGATCGTTACGCAAGGTGGGCCGGCAAGAGCGACGACAGTTCTTTCTCTGGATATTTATAAGAAATTCCTGATGTTCGATTTACAGGGAGCATCGGCGACGGCTATGCTACAGTTGATTATCAGTTTGGTGATCACAGTGTTTTATTTGCGCCGGGCAAATAGGGAAAATTAAGATGAAAAATTTGATTATTAAATACAATAAATACATCCTAATGAGGGGCATCAATCAAATTATTGTCTATGCACTTCTTATTCTGCTTGTTTTGTTTGTACTGTTTCCCTTTGCCTGGATTCTTTCGACCTCATTTAAACCGGTGACAGAGGTGATGACGATTCCGCCGAAATGGATTCCTGACCATCCGACCTTGAATAATTATAAAAATGTGCTTTTAAATTCATCGATTCCAAGATACTTTTTGAATAGTACTGCTGTCAGCTTTTTGGTGGGGATCATATCGGTCGCTGTGGGTGGCGTTACTGGGTATGGGCTTTCCCGTAAAAAAACACGACTGGCAAATTCGATGTCGATGTTTATCCTGGGAAGCCAAATGCTGCCTGCTACCGTGATCATGATCCCAATTTATCTGATGCTGACAAATATACAGCTCTACGACACTGTTTTGGGGTTGGCGCTTAGCCATCTGATCCTGACCATTCCGTTGGTTACCTGGTTGTGCAAGGGATATTTTGATTCGATCCCAGTCGACCTTGAAGAAGCGGCCCAAATTGAAGGATGTTCGAGACTTCAAGCTTTGATCCTGATCATTTTCCCAATCGCGGCTCCCGGAATTGCCGCTTCAGGGATGTACGCCTTTGTTCAGTCATGGAATGAATTTACACTTGCATCCGTGCTGACTGCATCGGATAAATCGCGTACGTTACCCATTGGGCTGACAGAGTTCTCGTCTCTGTTTACGATTGATTGGGGCAGCATCATGGCCGCGGCAGTGATCA
>CALCQT010000546.1 GCA_937894825.1 uncultured Anaerolineaceae bacterium | reverse complement strand
GAACCGTTGGAAGATCTCCCGGAACCGCCCGACCCGACAGATATCGCCGGGCAATTCCGCACAACCGACACATCGCGGCGCATCTATGACACATTGCAGCATCTGCCCGAACCCTATAAAGAGGTGTTCACACTGCGCGCACTGGGGGCGCTGAGCTTCCGGCAAATCGGCCGCCTTTTCGGCAAAACGGAAAACTGGGCCTGTGTCACATATCACCGCGCCAAAGCAAAAATTCAAAATCAAATGGAGGACGAATGATGAACCTTTCCTGTGACGTGATCCGCGATCTGCTTCCGCTTTATGCCGAGGGCATTGCCAGTGAAGCATCAACTGTATTGGTTTCGGAACATCTGAAAACCTGTGCCGATTGCCGCAAGCAGTATGAGTCCATGAACGTCGAATCCGCAAAACTGCCGGAAAGCGGAATCCCGCTGAAAAAAATACGGAACGAACTCCGCAAAAAGAAAACCTATGCGGTGATCCTGGCTGCGGCAGCGGTTCTGGCAATCCTGATCACAGCCTTCGCCTATCTTTCAACGTCGGATTATTTCCCTTATACGGAAAACCTGCTGCAAGTGAGCGAACTGGCTGACGGCAGCGTCCTGATCGCTTTCGATGACGCGGTGACCGGTTACAGCATGGAATCCTACGTGGACGAAGACGGATTCACCCAGACGGATCTCATGGCGTGGCAGACAACACTGGATCAATGGCGGAATAAGGGGCCGCAGACAGCCCGCATCCCTGCGGATGTTGATACGATTTGGTACTGCACGCCGGGACAGGAGAATCAATGGATCGCCGGGCGTCAGCCGGATTGGTACGGCAGCGGCGGCGTGATCACATTGCCCCGGCTGTTCCTGAATACTTATGCCTTGCTTTCCATCATCATCGCTGTGCTGACCGGTATTCTGTGGATTTTATTGCGAAAACGGGAAACGGCGGCACGTGTGCTTGAGAAAGTCTTTTTTCTGCCCGTCGCTTACATCATCGGGCATATCTGCGTGAAGGGTTTCTCCGGAACCTCCTATTCCCCGGCACGGGATTTTTTCCTGATCCTGCTGACAGCTTTTGTTGTATATGGCTTGCTTCTGATCGCGGTGGGCCTCCTGAAACAATGGGGGAAACCTGAGCATTGAAATGCTTATTTTCGAAAATGCCCTTCGAATTCCATCCCGGCTCAGCAATTTGAAATATTCAACCACAAGGAATTCTTCCCATATCTCGAATCGCTGGGTCCGGCTGCAAGCGGCCATTTCCCGGTATAATTA
>CALCQT010000545.1 GCA_937894825.1 uncultured Anaerolineaceae bacterium | reverse complement strand
TTTTTGGCCTTTTTCTTCATTTATGTGTTCAAATCGCTGAAACCGGTTCGACTGAGGATTGAGGCTTTTCTCAGAAGACCCACAGCCGCTTTTTGCGTTTTGGCTGTTTGTTGGGCAATGCTGCTAATTTGCTGCTGGTTGTTTGTGTTTCGTTTTTCGCCGGCAAATGCCTATGACAGCACGGTGGGAACCATTGTCGCCAGAACCTGGGGACTGCTCGTTTGGGGTATCCTGATCGCCTTGCAGACGGCTGCATTTCTTGTGCTGTCTTCTGATTTCAAAGTGCTGCGCGAAAGCCTTCGTTCGCCGTTGCGGATGGCGATTTTTTTCACGATTTTTATGCTGACATATTATGGCTTTGCGGCCTGGTATGACCGGGTGGATTGGTCGGTTCGCATGAACGGACTGGGCTGGCTGATGCTGGCGCCCTGTGGTGTGGCGCTGATCTGGGCTGCGGCGTACCCGTTTTATGCCGGGAAGCGTTGGGCTGCGGCGCTGAACACCGGTTTGCTGTGCCTGCTGATCGGCACGTTTACTTTCATGGGCTATCGCATGACGAGCTACTGGATGGGACGCTGGAATACGCCTGCCAAAGCCTATTGGGATCTCCTGGCGGAGGCTTTTTTGAATGGGCAGCTCCATCTTTCCGCCCCGCCTTCAACCCATGATCTGACGCTTTATAACGGCCGCTGGTTTGTGCCGAACCCGCCGCTGCCCGCCATTTTGCTGATGCCCTTTGTGAAGTGGCTGGGAGTGGAAGGGGTCAACATGACGGTCGTTTCGGCTGTGTTCGGCGCGCTGAACGCGGTTGCTGTTTTCCTGGTGCTCCAGAGAGCCGCCGCTCGATCTATGATTCCATGCAGCCGCTCCGCGATTCTGTGGCTGACAGCCGTATTTGCCTTTGGCACAAATCATTTTTGGCTCGCGACGACCGGACAGATGTGGTTCATCAGTCAGCTGGTGACGGTCCTCTTTGTGGCTTTTGCCACGTTGTCCGCAATCGAGGATTGGCCCGGTTGGGTGACCGGACTGTTGTTGGGATTGGCGATCCTGGCCCGCCCCAATGTGTTCCCGATTGCGATCCTGTTGGCCGGGATCTTCCTTTGGCGGCAGGCCGAATTCCCCGGGATCCCCTGGAAGCGATTCATTCTCTGGGCAATCACCGCCGCCATTCCGGCAATTGTCTGCACTGTGGTTTTGTTCGGATACAATTATCTGCGCTTTGACGACTGGTTCGATTTCGGCTATGTCACCATCAACGGCGCGGACTGGATTCTTGAAGCTGTGCGGCAATACGGCATGTTCCATCCCCATTTTTTCCGTATTAATCTGGATGTGATGATTTTGCGGCTGCCGCGGCTGGATTTCTCGGGCCAGCGCTTTTTCTTCCAGCCTGGCATTGCCGGTTATAGCATTTTCGTGATGACGCCGCCGTTGATTTATCTCGTGCGCGGTTTTCGTAAAAATTGGTGGGTGATCGGAGCCTGGCTGTCGGTTCTGTTGACGTGCGGGTTGCTGCTTTGTTATCACAACACCGGCGCAGAACAGGTGGGTTACCGCTATCTGCTGGATGCGATGCTGCCGATCTTATTGCTGTTGGGCGTCGGGATTGGCCGGCGGCCAAACTGGCTTTTTAAAACGTTGGCGGCAGTGGGCTTTATTGTAAATGCGCTTTCCATTTATTGGTGGTACATCGGACGAGCCTGAGATCGGCGGATTTATTTGGAATCCGGCTTTCAGCATCGAAAATGAACTTTGTAAATCCGGATTTGTTTTCAGATTGAAGAGAGGGCGTCCCGGAATTATGGACAAAAACATGACCGGTGATATCGACGGGACGATGGAAATGGCGCCTTCGGCAGATGCAGCTACAAAGGAGTATGACAAACATGGACGCCGATACTGTGACAATTGAAAGCGAAACAAAACGTACCGTCCTGAAGGCGGGCTTGCTGCTTCTGACCGTTTTAGAAGGGCTTTTCTCGTTTTATATCCTGGTCCGTGTTCCGTCCGAAGCAAAAAGTAGTTTGTTGTTTGGTTTTTCACCGGATCGGTTGGTGCTCATCGCGGCGAACCTGCTGTTGATTCTGGTTTTCCTCGCCCTGTTTCTAATTTATATAGTTCCTGGGTTGAAATTTGTCTGTGCAAGCGTCGAGCGATTCTGGCGCCGCCCCGGCGTGGTTTTCGGCATTCTGTTCGGTTGTTGGATCGTGTTCATTGCCTGTGCCGTTCTGTTTTTGATCTGGTTTCTGTTGGATGTGCGGGAAAATGTGCTGCTGACGATCTTTATCTCCAGAACCTGGGGGCTGTTGCTGTGGGGAATTCTGATC
>CALCQT010000544.1 GCA_937894825.1 uncultured Anaerolineaceae bacterium | reverse complement strand
ATGTGATCCTATCCAAAATTGTGTCGAAAAACCCTTGAATGATCAGTTTTTCGGCTTCGGGTTCCGGAATTCCACGGCTCATCAGATAAAAGATCTGCGTGGGATCCAGCTGTGTGATGGTGGTTCCGTGCGAGCACCGGACATCATCGGTGATGATTTCCAGCCCGGGTTTCGAATTGACAACTGCCTCCGAAGAGAGGATCAGGTTTTCATTTTTTTGATAGCCATCCGTTTTCGCGGCAACCGGGTCCACATAGATCATGCCCTGCCAGTTAGCGATCGACGTGTCTTTGACCGCACCTTTGAAAAGCAGATTACTGGTGGTGTCCGGCGCCATGTGGTCCTGACGGGTCCATATCACGATGGACTGATCATCACTGGGGAAGTAAAGCCCGTTGACGAATGCGTTGGCGCCTCGCCCAGCCAGCGAAACGTGGCTGATGCTTTTGGCTTTGGCTGCGCCCAGTTCACAGATATTCCACTGCAAGTCAGCGCTGCCCATTACAGTGACGTTCTTTTTGTTATAGGCAAAAGCCTTCTCATGGAAGTCCTGAATTTCATTCAGGATTAAGCGCGCTGAATCGTCCACGAACACCTGCAGCAGACTCCCGAAAAAGTTGTCAGTCTCCGGCTGCGCTTGCGATGACCGCTGGTTAATGGTGACAACAGCTTCTGCCCGGGGTGCGAGATAGACCCAGAGCTGTAGCGCGGCGTCTTTTTCGGCCGCGGATAAAATTACTTCCAGCAACCATTCTTTGGAAATGACAGCGCGTTCCGGAATGTACAGAACGATTGTCTCCGACGCAAGCGTCGCGAGCGTTTTATCATAGCCATCCGATTGGGTGTTTTGCTGCCAGGTTTCCAGTTTCTTTGCGACTTCCGGTGCATGTTGCCGGATATTTTCAAGCCGGTCGAATAACACGCCGCTGGCTTCTGTGCTTTCATCCAGATCGATCGACTGCTGACCGTTGTTCCAGATATAATAACCTGCCAGATCCTGTCCGCGTTCTTTTGTGACGGACGTCTGGATTTCTTTTGAATTCAAACCGTCGGGGTTTCTGAACAATCCGGTGGCAGTTTGGCACAGTTCCTCTGAAAACTCCTGCCCGCTTGTTTCAATATAGGCATAGAGCGCTTCCTGATTGGTTTTTGCCTCGGCGATGAGGTCAATTTTTTTCTTCATGTGCACCCCTATCCGACTGATCCGGCCATCTGAAGCTGAATCAAACGATTCATTTCGACGGCATATTCCATTGGCAATTCCTTGACCAATGGTTCAATAAATCCGGATACGACCATCGTGGTGGCATCTTCTTCGCTGAGCCCACGGCTCATCAGGTAAAACAGTTGTTCCTCTCCGACTTTGGACACCGATGCCTCATGGCCAATGGAGACTTTCGGCTGGTTAATGTCCATGGTCGGGTAGGTATCTGATCGCGATTGTCCGTCCAGGAGCAGTGCGTCGCAGACCACATTCGATTTCGCGTTGACCGCTTTCGGCAGGACCTTGATGAGCCCGCGATAGGAGGCCTGTCCGCCGTTCTTGCTGATGGACTTGGACGTGACTTTGCTGGTGGTGTTGGGTGCAAAGTGAATCATTTTGGTGCCGGCATCCTGGATCTGTCCTTTTCCGGCAAAAGCCATGGACAGAATCTCGCCATGTGCGCCTTCTTCCATCAGATAGCAGGAAGGGTACTTCATGGTAAGTTTAGAACCCATGTTGGCGTCAACCCATTCCATGGTTCCGTGCCCCATCACTTTGGCGCGCTGGGTGACCAGATTGAAGACGTTGTTTGACCAGTTCTGGATCGTGGTGTAGCGCACACGGGCGTTCCGACCGACGACGATCTCGATCACACCGCTGTGGAAAGAATTGGTGGTATACAGTGGTGCGGTGCAGCCTTCCACGTAATGAACCTGAGCGCCTTCGTCGGCGATGATCAGTGACCGCTCGAATTGCCCAAGATTGGCCATATTCATGCGGAAATAGGCCTGCAGCGGGAGACTGACATGGACACCTTTTGGTACATAGACGAATGACCCGCCGGACCAGACCGCACTGTTCAGCGCGGCGAATTTATTATCCGCGAACGGAATGACCGTTCCGAAATATTGTCTGAACAGATCCGGGTGCTGGCGCAGTCCGTCTTCAATGCTCAAAAAGATGACGCCCTGTTTCTCCAGATGCTCCTGGATGCTGTGGTAGACCATTTCAGACTCATACTGTGCGCCGACACCGGCCAGAAATTTCTGTTCAGCTTCGGGGATGCCTAGTTTGTCGAAAGTGTTTTTGATCGTATCCGGGACGTCGTCCCAGGATGCTTCCGATTTTTCAGATGGCCGGACATAGTAAACCAGATTTTCCAGGTTAAGGCCGGAAAGGTCCGGTCCCCAGGTCGGTATAGGCCGCTGCACAAAATGGCGCAGACTTTTTAGCCGGAATTCAAGCATCCATTCCGGTTCCCCTTTGATGGCTGAAATCTGACGGACAACATCCTCGTTCAGTCCCTCGGGCGTCTTAAATACAGAGACATCCGGGTCGCGGAATCCATACTGGTATTCCATTTCCCCGATTCCCTGAAGTTGCATTTCGTTTTCGTTTTGCATTCGAACCTCTGCGGCTTCTATGGTACTTGCGCCTGGTCCAGACGAACCCAGTCGTAGCCTTTTTCCTCCAACTCGAGGGCTAATTCCGGGCCGCCGCTGCGGACAATATGACCGTCGATCATAACATGGACCTGGTCCGGTTGGATGTAGTTCAGCAGACGTTGGTAGTGCGTGATGATGAGAACACCCATTCCGCTTTCCTTGACCAATAAATTCACACCATCTGCGACAATGCGCACGGCGTCGATGTCCAGACCGGAGTCGATCTCATCCAGGATGGCGATTTCCGGTTGAAGCACGGCCATCTGCAGGACTTCCGCCCGTTTTTTTTCTCCGCCGGAGAAGCCATCGTTTAAATAGCGGCGCGAGAACTCAGGCGCAATTTTCAACATCGCCATTTTTTCGTTCATCATCTTGCGGAATTCCGGAATGCTGATCGGTTTGCTGTCCGGATCGGCCGCTTTCCGCCGGGTGTTGATGGCGGTGCGCAGGAAGTTGGCTAATGTGACGCCCGGAACCGCGACGGGTTGCTGCAACGCCAGAAAAAGTCCGGCATGGGAGCGCTCGTCAGTCGGCCAGTCATTAATAATTTGATCATTGATCAAAATTTCACCCTGCTCGATTTCATAAGCCGGGTGTCCCATAATTGTGTAAGAAAGCGTAGATTTCCCGGTTCCGTTTGGCCCCATGATCGCATGGATCTCGCCCTTGGGAACCTGGATAGAGAAGTTTTTAATGATCTCTTTTTCTTCAATTTTGACGCTTAAATTCCGAATCTCTAAGCCTATCATTGAATCTCCTTGATTTATCACGCCCACCTGTAGAGGGGGCATGCAGATAATTTTGGTACGATTAAAACTTTTCCCGCGGTCGTTTCCTCGAGAAAAGATAGAAAACAAGCCTTTTAATGCGCGTAAATTATAACAGATTGGAGGGTGATATTCAATTCGCGGCGGCATGAATTAGTCCGTTCTAACAATATTCTAAGATTTCCCTGCGCTGAAATTCCGGCCGAATTATTGGATTGTATTTCAGTAGTTTTCGCAGCTTGTCACTTTTCTGCATTTCGTGACGAATTGCGGTATTTATTCAGAAATCGGATTCGAGAAAAATTAAAAAACTTCAGCTTATGCGGAGGAAACAGCATTTCGACTGTATAATTGACGTTACCATTAACGTTAATGGTAATTGAGTCAGTGCAAAAATCCTGTTGAAAGTATAGATCCGAAGGCTCAGACGTCGCTTTGATCGAAATGGGCGTGTTCTTTTTTATTCGGAATCGAACCGGGGTTGAAAGGAAATCTCATGGAAATCGAAGTTCTGCGATATCCCACGGATGCAGATTGGGCGCGCTGTCTTTTCCTGGCCAGGATCACACAGGGGCGGGATGGGATGGTCGTTCCCTCACAGGAATGGCGAAAAAAGATTCTGAACTCTGAACATTCGCCGATTCGTACGCTGATGTACACGATTGCGATATGGCAGGTGCCCTATTTTGTCAGCGTTCATTTTGTGCGGCATAAATTTGGCATCGAACATTATGTCAAGAGCCAGCGGGTCAATCCGGAACGCGGGGAAGAGCGGCAGGATGCGCCGGTGAATCATGTTATGGATCTGAACGCACAGGCGCTGGTGAACATGAGCCGGAAACGCCTGTGTTATAAGGCTGATCCAAAAACGCGTGTGGTGATGGAACAAATCGCGGAAGAAATTGGGAAAGTGGATCCTGTTCTGCGGGAATTTCTGGTTCCGGATTGCCTGTATCGGAATGGGTGTCATGAATTGCAATCTTGTGGGTATTATGAAAGGATAATGCGCGATGGGCGTGATCAGTGATTCGGGAATTTTGAAACTGATTTCAGAAGGGCTGGTTGATTTTGCGCAATCAGAGACAGACTATGATTCGGTCGTTCGCCAGGTAAATCCAAACACACTGGATTTGTCGCTGGGCATGCACTGCCGCCGCCCGAAGGAAAACACGACGCCGTTCGTTTTCGGTGCACCGCATTCAACCGGGGACTATTGGGAACTGATTCGGATGGATCCGGAGCGGGGAATTCTGCTGAAACCGGGGGATATTTTTCTGGGCTGTTCGCGCGAGTATTTGCGTATTCCAAAGGATGTCTGCGGCCAGGTGTTTACCAAGTCCAGCCTGGGGCGGGTTTTTATTAATCACATGATGGCCGGTGTGATCGACGCCGGTTTTGAGGGGACGATCACGCTCGAATTCAAGAACGAGGGGCAGCATTCGATCATCATTCCCTATGGCGCGCGCGTCGTGCAGCTTCAGTTCAGCCGGCTGGAGAGCGTGCCGGAACGGGATTATTCGGTGCGGAAAAACCGTTATCAGGGACAGGTCATGCCGGAACCGGCGCGTGAAGAGCGGAAGGATGCCAACGGCTTGGCTGAGACTGTTGCTGCGAATGTTGAACAATTTTTTGATAAAGAGAATGGAGTGCCGCGCGACGGCAAAACGCCTTAAACGGCTGGATTTGGAAATCCGATATTTCTTTTAGAGAAAAAACTTTCGAGCTGCTGGTTTTGTTGTATAAAACCAGCAGCTCGGTTTTAAGTTTCGAAATGTCACTTAATCGAAGCGTCTGAAAAGTTTCCCTTATTTGATAATTTCGGCTTCTTCCGTCGGAACGGTGAGAAGGACTTCCTGTTCTTCCCAAGGGATGAGTTCATCCAGGCTGCTATAATTTTTTAACACGTCGGCGCCTTCCGGAGCTAAATACGGGATGAGACGGAACGATTTTGAATCCTTCACCTTTTCATAATAGTTGCTCTTTGTTTCGTAAGTCAGCACACCCGTGTCACTGAATCTTCCCATTGCGCCATTGGACTCCGTACAAAACAGCTCATATTCCGAGTCATTATCAGCGATCAGTTTGAATGCGGCCAGCCTGCCGCGTTCCTCTCCGCAGGGTCCTCCCCAACCGCCACCCGCAAAACTGGCGTCTTCAGGATCCTCAATGTGAAGTATTTCAGCGCGGACTTCCAGTTCTTTATTGATCGGACTGAGGGCCAGGTGGTCCAACTTGAAATAAATGTCATCCAGTTTATATTGCTGATCCAGACTGAATTCGAATTTGTCGGATAACACTTCTTCAGGTGCTACATCAAACTCAAAGACCCAGGGCCCGATGAAGGTCTGATCCTTATTTTCGCGTTCAACCGTGATTCCATCCAGAATGAACGTCAGACGGTTTTCGTTTTTCAGGTCGAGCGGAAGCGGAAAAGCAATTTTGTCCAGCCGGTGCGTCACTTTGCCCTGCAGGCTTTGGTTAAAAAGGATAGACCGGTGCGCTTCCTCTTGAAGCGGCGATCCATTCAGGAACCAGGTTCCGGCGATACGGAGGAAAGCCCAATTCTCCTCGGCTTTTTGCGGCGGATCGCTATCGATGAGTGCAAAGGTGAAGTGCATGCGCTGTTTTTCAACCAGTACCTGGTCAAAGACAGCTTCCCAGCGCTCGTCCAGCGGGATAGGCTCCCCAATCGTTTTAATATACAGTTCGTCCTGATAGACGCCAAAGTGACCTGCCAGCCAACGGCCGACCTGTCCCTGTGCCGAGACCGGAGCGGGATCAGATTGCGAACAAAATGTGCGTAAGCGTGATCCCGAAAAGTAAGGGGTTCTTTTTTCTTCATTTTTCTCATTCCTTTCTGAAAGAACGTTTCACACTTCTTCACAGGCGGGAACGGATCGCTTTGTCTTTCATCGTGAGGCTACGGGCGTGCGCGTCTGCGGAGAAGATTGCACTTCTCTATTAACGACCTTCGCCGTATTTTGGTTCCAATTTTGAAGAAGGTTCCAAAAGTCATATTTTGTTATTATAAGGAAAGCCCTTGTAGGGGATCACTCGCGTAGAAGGATTTTCTTTTCCTAATCCCTATGAAGTTTTGAAATTCCACTTTTGACACCCGAGCCAGTTTTGATACACGCTACTATTGGATGGAGATAAAAAAGAGGAGCTTTCCCTTAGGAAAACTCCTTTTTTGATGAACAGTTGTGAAAACTGATTAAACCTTCTCCGCCACTTCGCCCTTCCAGAGAGTCAGCAGCGCTTCCAGGCTGATGGCGCCGAGATTCTCACCGGAGCGTTTGCGCAGCGCGACCGCGTTATTTTCCATCTCCTGATCACCCAAAACCAGCATGTAGGGGACCTTCTGGTTCTGCGCGTCGCGGATCTTGGCATTCATGCGGTCGGAACGGGAATCAACATGCACGCGCATCCCCTGTTCACGCAGCTTTGCGCCAATTGTATTTGCATAGTCTACATGACGATCCGCAATCGGGATGATCTCCGCCTGAATCGGCGCCAGCCAGATCGGGAATGCCCCGCCATAGTGCTCAATCAGCACACCAAAGAAGCGTTCCAGGCTGCCGAGCAGCGCGCGGTGGATCATGTACGGGCGGTAGCTTTGGCCGTCCTCCCCGATATAAGAAATGTTGAAGCGTTCCGGTTCATTGAAATCGAACTGAATGGTGGAAAGCTGCCATTCGCGCCCGATGGCGTCGTTGACTTTGAAGTCGATCTTCGGACCATAGAATGCGCCGCCGCCCGGGTCAACCTCATACGGCAGGTTATGCCGCTTGAGTGAGGCTTCCAGTGCTTCTTCCGCGTCATGCCAAAGCTGCGGATCTCCAACCGATTTTTCCGGCTTGGTGCTCAGGTAGGCTTGAAAATCCTTGAAGCCGAACGCGCGCAGGATGCTGAGCGAAAACTCGACCACAAAATCGATTTCCGCCGGCATCTGGTCTGGGCGGCAGAAATGATGGGCGTCGTCCTGGGTGAACCCACGCACCCGGGTCAGTCCGTGCAGCACACCGCTGCGTTCATAGCGGTAGACAGTCCCCTCTTCCGCATAGCGGATCGGCAGGTCACGATAAGACCGGGTATTGCTTTTGTAGATATACAGATGGAACGGGCAGTTCATCGGCTTGATGTAATACTTCGTTCCTTCGATGTCGATCGGCGAATACATATTCTCGTTATAAAAACCGAGATGGCCGGAAGTTTCCCAGAGCTGTGATTTCCCGATATGAGGGGTATAGACGAAGTCATAGCCGGATTTTTCGTGTTCCTCACTCCAGAAATTCTCAATGATTTTGCGGATCTTCGCGCCTTTCGGGTGCCACAGGATCAGCCCCTGCCCAACCTCATCGTTAATGCTGTAAAGATCCAGTTCCTTGCCCAGTTTGCGGTGATCCCGTTTCTTGGCCTCTTCGAGTTTCCAGAGATAATCTTTCAGCTCGGTTGGTTTCTCCCAGGCGGTACCATAGATCCGCTGCAGCATGGGGCGTTTTTCGTCTCCGCGCCAGTAAGCGCCGGAAACATTCATCAGTTTGATGGCATTCGGGTTGATTGCGCCGGTGTTGGCGACATGCGGCCCGCGGCACAGGTCAACAAAATGATCCAATTTGTAGGTCGAAATGATCGGCTTTTCGTCTGTTGGGTTGCCATATTCGTCAAGGCCGCCTTTTTCCAGCCCCTCAATTAATTCCAATTTGTACGGCTGGTCCGCGAACAGTTTTTTCGCGTCTTCCGCCGAAATTTCTTCCCGGGTGAAGGGGAATTTTCCTTTGATGATCTCTTTCATCCGGCCTTCGATTTCCTCCAGGTCTTCCGGAGTCAGTGATCGGGGCAGGTCGAAATCATAATAAAAGCCGTCTGCGATCGGGGGGCCGATTGCGATTTTCGCTTCCGGGAATTTCTCAAGCACAGCTTCCGCCATTACATGCGCGGCGGAGTGCCGGATGCGGTACAGGTCAGATGCTTTATAATCTGCGTCGTGTTTTGCTGCCATTTTTCCTCCAAAAAAATAGCCTCGCCCCAAGACTGGGGCGAGGCTTTATTATCATAACTCGCGGTTCCACCCAGATTGACTTCGAACGAAGTTCGGAGCCCACTCTGCGGATCGATATCGGGATTCCTGTCCGGCAGCCTTAAGTCTTCGGCTGCGGCTCACGGGTGGTTTTCGTCAGCAATCCGGCCCTGGCTCTCAGCGACTTGCCTGGCTCTCTGTGCGGAGTTTTCTGACGCATTGTCCCGCTCTGCGCCTGTTGACCAGAATTATACATGAGAGCGATAAAAATTCAAGACCTGAAAATGAAAATCAGTGATTCGAGATTGCGTTAACATGTCAAAAGTTAAATTGCTGATTTGGGTAACGTTGTTTGATTATTGGCGCTTCGCGCTAAAAATCAAACAAGAAATCTGTCATTTCGAGCGAGGCGAAGCCAAGTCGATAAATGACAGCCTTGCTATTCGGGTTTTGGCGCCTGCGCCAAAACCCGAATAGCAAAACCAAAATTAAATATCTAAATTTCGTACTTCGTGTGCGTGGGTTTGGATAAAACGCGTGCGCGGTGGCACTTCCTGCCCCATCAGCATGTCGAAGGTTTTGGCGGCAATCGCCGAATCCTCAATGTTCACTTGGAGGAAGGTGCGGTATTGGGGATTCATGGTCGTGTCCCATAATTGTTCGGCATTCATTTCCCCCAACCCTTTATAGCGCTGGATAGCCGCTTTTTCGCTACCTTTACCGAGATTTTTGAGGATTTCATCCCGTTGTGCGTCAGAATAGGCGTACTGATGGTTATTTTTCAATGTGATCCGGAAAAGCGGCGGTTGGGCGATATACAGATGTCCTTCCTCAATGAGCTGCGGCATGTAGCGGAAGAAAAATGTCAGCAGCAGCGTGCGGATGTGGCTGCCATCGACATCGGCATCGGTCATGATGACAATCCGTCCGTAACGCAGGCCCTTCAGATCAAAATGGTCGCCGATCCCGCAGCCGATGGCTGAGATCATGGCTTTCACTTCATTGTTCGAAAGAATTTTGTCCAGGCGGGCGCGTTCGGTGTTCAGAATTTTACCGCGCAGCGGCAGGATGGCCTGGAAACTGCGGTCACGGCCTTGCTTGGCGGAGCCGCCGGCCGAATCACCTTCCACAATGTACAATTCAGTTTTCTTCGGATCGCGGCTGGAACAGTCCGCCAGTTTACCCGGCAGCGTCATGCTTTCCAGCGCGGATTTGCGGATCACCAGATCACGGGCTTTCTTCGCCGCGTCACGGGCGCGCGATGAGGTCAGGCATTTGTTGACGATCGCTTTGGCTGCGGCCGGATTATTTTCCAGAAAATCGCGGAAAGTCTCGCCGATCACCTGCTGGACGTAGGTAGAAACCTCCGTATTCATCAGTTTGACTTTGGTCTGGCTTTCGAACTGCGGGTCCGGATGTTTGATGCTGACGACAGCAGTCAGGCCTTCGCGGGTGTCCTCACCGGAGAAATTCGGGTCGGATTCCTTCAGCAGATTGGCGTTGCGGGCGTAATCATTGATCACACGGGTGATTGCAGTGCGCAGCCCGGTCAGATGGGTCCCGCCATCGATGGTGTTAATCGTATTGGCAAATGAGTAGATGGTCTCGGTATAAACGTCGGTGTACTGCAGTGCGAAATCGATCCCAACATTGTCAATTTCTTTTTCGCCGTGGACAATGCTATGGACCGGTACTTTGTCTTTATTGAGGTAATGGACAAAAGAGCTGATCCCGCCCTGAAAGTAAAAGGTCGTTTCTTTACCGCTGCTCTCTTCCATCAAGATAATCTTGGTGCTTTTGGTCACAAAAGCCATTTCACGGAAACGGTTGGCCAGCGTTTCATAGCGGTAACCGGTATCTTCCTTGAAAATTCCCGTGTCAAAACGAAATGTGATATCGGTCCCGGTTTTATCGGCCGGAACTTCACCGATAACCTTTACCCGTTCTTCCGGGCGGCCAAACTGGTAACGCTGAAAGTAGATTTTTCCATCCCGATACACCCGCGCTTCGCACCATTCTGAAAGTGCGTTGACAGCCGAAGAGCCGACGCCATGCAGACCACCGGACACTTTGTAAGAGGATCCGCCGAATTTACCGCCGGCGTGCAGTGTGGTCAGCACCACCTCTAACGCTGAAATTTTCTTGGTCGGATGGATGTCGACCGGGATACCGCGGCCATTGTCCGCAACGGTGACGCTGGCGTCCTTGTGTAGTGTGACCTTAATTTCGTCGCAAAACCCTGCCAGCGCTTCATCGACCGCGTTGTCGACAACTTCGTAAATCAGATGGTGGAGTGCTTTGGAGTCCGTTCCGCCGACGTACATCCCAGGGCGTTTACGGACTGCTTCCAGGCCTTCCAGAACCTGAATATTGGAGGCGTCGTAGTGGGAAGAAGGAAAATTACTATCTGTCATTTTTGGATAAATCCTTTTTTAATGATTTCTGCATTGGCAGATAACCATTGCAAATTTTGTTGATAAAGCACAAAACTGGCGCAGATCAGCGCGGTGGTAACAAAAGCATTTCCGATGATTCCCACCAATAAAAGCCAGGAGTTCGCTGCGGGAATGGTCCAGATGAGGTTTAGCCCCTGCAAAATAATGACGCTGAGAACAATAAAAAAACTGGTTGGTCCGGAAACCCAGCGTGCCATTTGGAAGCTTAAGGACAGCGCTTCCTTCAAATTAAGCTCGCTGAGGAAAATTCCGTGGAAAATGTAAAACATAGGGATAATCAGCCAGGCGACCCCAAGGAACAGGATCAACAGGACGATTTGCGCCAGTGAAATGGATAAAAGTGACAGGATCGTGAAAAAGCACGAGAACGGGAGCATCAGCACCAGCAGGATGCCCAAAATTGCCAAAATGAACAGCGTCAGGTTAAGTGTGGTTCGTCCGAATCGGCGCAAGGTGATGTGTTTCGACTCGGCATCTGATGCCTGCGCGATGATGATCAGGTAGAACATACCCGTGATGAATCCGATGATTCCAATCAACAGGAACAGACAGAGAACCAGAAATACGGAACGAATTTCAATAATTTTCAGGTTCGGGACCGGTCCGTCCAATGTTGCGACACCCCCCAATAATGTTGGGATGCTGAAGGGGAATGAACTGATCATGCTCATCAGATTGGTATGTTCGATGATCGCTTCGGCGGCTTTTTGCAGCGTATCGAATTGTGTGGCGAGTTCCTGCGGGGCGTTTCTGGTCAGTTCGGCAAAAGTCTGTCCGAAATATCCCCCGAAAAGTTCATAGATGCGCAATTTTGGCCCCAGCCAAATCAGCAAGTCAGCCAGTAGCGGCAGAACAAGTAAATAGAGGTGTTCCGCGGCGATGTTGAACCCTTCCGCCAGCGCTCTGGTCACTTTGGGCGGCAGGACAATTGTGAGTTTTTCTTTCGATTCCATAGCCCTATAATTATATCATATCGGGAGGTTCCTTACGGCGGGGCGTGATGCCGTGGGATCCAGGATACCCCTAAATCGCCGTATTTATCCGATGGATTGTATAATGAGATTATGGATCGAAAGCGTTTACAACGAGAGGTTGGCACGTTGACTGCGGTATTGCTGTTGGTTTATGTGTTGTCGTTATTTGTGAACCGAAGTGTTGTCGTCGTCCCGATCCATGTCGGACCTTATTCCTTAAGCCTGAACTGGAAGATGATTGATTTAGCTTCACTGGCGGCCGCTGTGCTGGCGAGTCTGGGCTTATACCGGCTGATCGGTTTGCAGTCGTTTCATGAGCAGCGCGACTTGTTGATTCAGGGCGTGATTCCTTTTGCCGCCGCTTTTACATTGGGGATCGCGCTGCGAAATATAACCATTGGCTGGACCTGGTGGATGATGCTTTTTTTCGGAGGCCTGCTGCTGTACTTGATTTTTATGACAGAGCTCATTGTGCAGGACCCCAATGATCCGCGCTTTGTCTTCGCGGAAGTCATTCTGACAGGGCTTTCCTATGCCACTTTTCTGATGGCCGCGATTGCGGCGCGGGTGAATTTGGACCGCCTGGCACTGATGCTTCCGGTGCTTGCGTTAGCCGGTTTTCTGCTTGCACGGCGGATTTTCTCCCTGCGTTTATACCGGGTTTCCCCCGGTGTTTCGGCGGCTTCGGTGACGGTTTTATCTGTCCAGGCAGCCGCTGCCATCCACTATTGGCCTGTGAATTCGCTTTCGTTCAGTATTTTTTTGTTTCTTTGGTAATATATCGCTCGCAAGGAGTCTCTTTTCAGAAGGCCGCAAAAAAAATCAGCGTTCTGGTTGCGCTTCTTCTGAGTTTGTTTTTGTATGTCGAGTTTGTCAATTGAGATAAAGAAGAATAGAGGATATAACAAAAAATGTCATGGCAATTGCTTGTTATCTGGGTTCTTGCGTATTTGCTGGGCGCGATCCCCTTTGGCTGGCTGCTGGTGTGGATAACCAGGCGTAAAGATATTCGCTACCACGCTTCCGGCAGGATGGGGATGTCCAATGTCATTCGAATGGTTGGTATTCCGGGGGGTGTTGTAACGGCTGTTTTCGATATTGGGAAAGGAACGCTGGCGGTTTGGATGGTACGCTGGTTTGTTCCGGACCATCAGCCCTGGATGTTGTCTGTAGCCGGGTTGCTGGCGATTTTAGGCCATATTTATTCAGTGTTCATCATTGAACGGCGCAGAGATCAACGCATCTACTTCCGTGGAGGCGCCGGGGGGCTGACATCGATCGGCGCGGCAATCGGGTTGTGGTTTCCGATTCTTCCCTATATCCTGATTCCTGCCGCGTTTCTCTACTTTTTTATCGGATACGCGTCACTCGCCACAATTTCATTTAACGTCGCTTCCACGCTTGGCTTTGCCTATAATGCGGCTGTTGGCAGAGAGGGTGTTTCATGGTGGTTTGCGGTCTATGGCCTGTGCGCGCTGGCGTTGGTCACGATATCGCTGCGACCCAATATTAAGCGGCTGCGCCGGGGGGATGAACGGCTGATTTCTTTTCGCATCCGCTGGCGAAAAGCAGACCGAACGCAATCCAATAAAAAATAACCGGAATTCCGGTTATTTTTTATTGGATTGCGGGGAGACGGGTTTAGAACTCGTCATCGTCTTCGTCTTCAAATCCCTGATCATAAAAATTATCCTGGTCTTCCGGGTCGGTACTGTCGCTCGGATAGTAAGGTTCATCAAAGTTTAAGTCGTCAAAATCGTCTTCCAATGGTTCTTCATCATATTCATCTTCGCTCTTCGGAAGACCGCCCTCTGCGACGATCTGTTTGAACATCCAAACCAGGTTGCGTTTGTGCAACTGTTCCGCCAATCCTCCCAGGTAAACCCGGCTCTTTCCGCAGGATTCGATATTGACGTCATTCAAAAATTCGGCGGGGTTTCGCTTTTTTGCGGCTTTTTCCACCACTTCCCGCACATTATTGATGTACGTGATGTTTTCTTCAATCGCGTCGTCAATTTCACCACGCAGGATAATTTCTCCATGCCCCTGAATGATGTTTTCAAGCCCCATGGTACTGAATTTTTTCATCACATCCAGCGCTTCTTTGTAACGCCCGTCAGTCAATTGCGGAACGGGCATAAAGGAGTCCCCGGCAAATAAAATGCGGTCGTCCTCAACGAAGACAGAAATTCCATCCGGACTATTTCCCGGTGTAAGCAGAATGATGACATTCTTCTTGCCGACCTTGAGCGTCAGTTCTCCATGCGCGAATGTCAGATGAGGCAAAATAATTTTTGAGTCCTGAAAAAGCGGATTTTGTTTTTTTGTCACTTCAAGATCAGGGATGCCTTTTTCACGCAGAATCTCCGCGCATTTGGTGTGGCCAATGATCGTTGCGCCGGGAAAATAGCAATTTCCCCAGGCATGATCCGACTGGGAGTGCGTATTGATCAGATAACGGACGGGAACACCCAAATCCTCAATAACGAATTTTTGGATAGCGATCGATTCTTCGGGTACAGCAAGCGTGTCGACAACGATTGCCCATTGCGGACCAACAATAATTCCTGCGGTTACCTGAGCATAAATCTCGCTTTGAAACCAATATACATTTTCAGAGACGAGCTCACGCTGCATAATTCTAATGTCCTCTCGTCAAATAATACATCTATTTTGAAGGCCATCTGTAAGATTATTATAGATTAGCACATTCAACCAGAAAAGTCAAAAAAAGGCTGATTTTGCCGATAAATCGAAGTTTGAGAAATTCTTTTTGATAAAGCGGAAAATATACGCGTGCCTTTCAATCAATTTTGGACTGTTGATCCAATTCGGAAGATCAAGGATATGGATGATCGTTCCGGTAAAAGGGAACTCCGATTGGGGCATCCAACGCAGAGACCCTTTGCTGTTCTTTTCTCAAGAATAAAAGAACATCCTATTGGATGTTCTTTTAGCACCTCCAGCGAGATTCGAACTCGCGTTTTAACCTTGAAAGGGTTGCGTCCTGGTCCCCTAGACGATGGAGGCTTATTTTATTTCGGTCAGTATTTTAGCAGGTGTTCTTTGTTCCGTCAAGGTATGGATTAAAACGTGTGTTGTCGGATGCTATCGATCAGCGATACGTTTGTACTGACGTTGAATTATCGCAAATTGTACCATGGCAGCCCCTTATTAATGAAGGGCCATAATCGTTTAAGATAAGTGTGTTTACGGTATGGAAATCGAAAGCATCTGTATTCAGGGAAAGAAAAATGATTTTGCACGAGCGTCTTGCAGAAGTGTTAATAAAAAAGGATTTATGACACTTGATTCACTTTGATCAGGGCTATAAAGTATCATCGCGCTGTGCCGAAAAATCGAATATAATCATAAAAAAGGCGCTAATCAGGGAAATCGGTGCGAATCCGATGCTGACCCGCAACTGTGATGGACTCCGGTCCAAGCCAGACCTCTGATCCTGCCCAGACAATTTGAAATCACAGGGTACCGCCCTGAAAGTTTTATCTTGTCCGGTGCGCCAAACGGATTCCCCGGGGGATGGGAGCGAACGTCAAAACCCCCGCAAGGGGTTTTTTGATTGCAGTCAATGTTTCAAAACGGATTGTCCTGCGAAAAAATAACGCCTGGGAAACTGCAGATAAAAAAATATCTTTTCTATATTGAGGAGTGATTGAAATGAAACAACGGGTTTTATTCACGCAATTTCTTGTTCTGATGCTGTCAACTTTTTCATTTTTTGCTGTTTCAGCTCAAACGACTGAGCTGACGCTTGAGCAGACGGCGGTGACCGTCATTGATGATCTGGATCGGGAAGTGACGATCAATCAGCCGGTGCGGTCGGTCGTTTCACTTGCACCGTCCAACACGGAAATTCTTTGCGCGATCAGTCTGTGTGAAAACCTGCTTGGCGTCGATATGTACTCCGACTATCCGGAAGTGGTTGAGGAGCTTGATAAAGTGACCAATTTTGACGCGTCGATCAATTTTGAATTGATTCTGACCCTGGCGCCGGACCTGGTGCTGGTTTCAGAACTGACCCCGCTGGATCAGGTCGATTCATTGGTGGAACTGGACCTGCCCGTTTACTATCTGGCGAATCCGAAGTCATTGGATGACTTGCCCGATCATATCATGAAAGCAGGCGAAGCGACCGGTCTGGTTGACGAGGCAGCGGCAGTGGCGGAAGCCCTGGAAGAACGAATCGCCGCGGTGGACGAGAAACTTTCCGGAATTACCGAACGCCCGCTGGTGTTTTATGAATTGGATGCGACCGACCCGCTGCGCCCCTGGACGGCAGGGTCCGGTACTTTTATCAATGATCTGATCTATCGGGCCGGTGGTGAGAACATTGCCGCTGATCTGGTCGGCGCCTACCCGCAGATCAGCCAGGAGGCGTTAATCATTGAAGATCCTGAAATTATCGTCCTGGGAGACAGTAACTATGGCGTGACTGCGGAAATTGTGGCGGCTCGTCCCGGCTGGGAAAGTCTGCGGGCGGTTCGGGATGGTAAAGTGATTGAATTTGATGATGATCTTGGCGCACGGCCGGGTCCGCGCCTGGTGGATGGGCTGGAACAGCTGGCGGAAATTTTCCATCCGGAACTTTTCAAGTAATGCGGGTTTTTGCTTCGCTGCGGCGAACTGCCGTGAATCGTTCAGCCGGTTTGTTAGCGTCTTTGGTCGCTGTGCTGCTGCTTATCATGATGATCGTCAGCATGATCACGGGCAGCGTCCGCTTAAACTTAGCGGATGTTCTGCAAATGCTCGGGATGAAGCTCACCGGCAATTCCCTTTCCCAGGAATTACTGATCATTGAAAAAATTCTCTTTTCGTTGCGGGCTCCGCGTACGCTGCTGATGGTTTTGACCGGAGCGGCTTTGGCCTGCAGCGGTGCTTCCTATCAGGGTTTGTTCCGCAATCCGCTGGCGGATCCTTATTTGATCGGCGTATCCTCTGGAGCCAGTTTGGGCGCGGTCATCGCCATGTCGATTTCCTGGCCTTATACCCGGCTGGGCACATTGATGACGCCGCTGATGGCCTTTTTCTTCGCGATCCTGACAGTGATCGCCGTCTTTCATCTGGGGAAAATCGGCGGTGTGCTGAACATGACCGGATTGATTCTTGCCGGTGTGGCGGTGAACGCGATTGCTTCTGCGCTGACCTCCGGCTGGCTGCTGATTTCGAACAGCGAGTTACGTTATTCCCTTTCCTGGATGCTGGGCGGGATCACGCGCAGCGGATGGGAACCGCTGACAGTGATGGTTCCGGTTTTGTTGGTTGGTATGGCCGGACAGTGGGCTTTGGCCTATCCGTTGAATGTGATGCAGTTTGGGGATGAACAGGCTGCCCAACTGGGTGTTTCAGTCCAGAAGATGCGGCGTCGGATCATCTTTTTTTCGACCCTGACAACTGCGACGGCAATTGCTTTTTCCGGGATTATCGGTTTTGTCGGTTTGATTGTCCCTCATATGATCCGTCTTTTGGTCGGTTCGGATTATCGCCGGTTGATTCCACTCTCTATATTGGGGGGCGGTCTTTTTCTGCTCACAGCGGACGTGATTGCGCGGACAGTGATAGCGCCGCAGGAATTGCCGGTCGGGATCTTGACGGCGTTGACTGGTGCGCCGTTTTTCCTCTGGCTGCTCCATCAGGTAAAGCGGAAAGGCGAGCACTGATGCTTTCGGTTCGGAACAGTTGGATCCGGTATGGATCAAAAATAGTGGTTCGTGATGTTTCACTGGACATTCCCGCCGGGAAAATGGTTGCGCTGATCGGTCCGAACGGCTCCGGAAAAACGACGCTGGTGCGGGGGATTTCCGGAACGCTGCCGCTGGAGAAGGGTCGTGTGACTTACCAGGATCATGACTTGCGGGATCTCCCTGAAACGGATCGAGCCAAATTGATCTCCGTTGTTCCGCAAATTACACAATTTCCGGCCGGATTTACCGTTTTTGAGACGGTTTCTTTGGGCAGGACGCCTTATCTTGGCTGGATGGGAAAGCTTTCTGTTAAAGATATCGATTTGATCGAAGCTGCGATTATGGAAACTTCGATTGGCGCTTTACGGGAAAAGGATGTACTGGCGCTGTCGGGTGGCGAGCAGCAGCGGGTGGTTCTGGCGCGGGCGTTGGCGCAGGATACACCGGTTCTGATTCTGGACGAACCGACGGCTCATCTGGATTTGACCTATCAAATCGGATTGCTCACGATTGTCCGCCGGATTTGTACCGAAAAACAGCTTTCTGTTTTGATTGTTCTGCATGACCTGAATCTGGCGGCCCGCTTTGCGGATGCGGTGGCGATCATGGATGAAGGCCAGATCCTGACGCATGGGGCTCCGGAAGCGGTTTTGACGAAAGAAATCCTCTCTCCTGTGTTTCACCTGCCCATGTCGGTCATTCGTCCGGAAGAATTTGATTATCCGGTCATTCTGCCGCAATAAGAGGAAAAGGTCGTTATTTTGTGGATAACACAAAAATGGTGTGGGTGTCCAAATACTTCCTCCCATATTCCCGGCTTAAATGACAATTAATACAAAATAAACATGATTGCGATATACTAACGATCATGAAAATTAAAGCAGCTTTTTTTGACCTGGATGAAACACTGTATCCATTGGGGAACCATGTTGTATCCCTGGTGGGAGAAAAAATGAACCGATATATCGAAACGGCCTTATCCATTCCCCGTGAGGAGGTTTCTTCGTTTCGCGAGCAGTTATACCGAAAGTATGGAACCACGGCGAAAGGACTCGTTGTTGAGCACGGCGTGAATTTAACCGATTTTCTCCATTACAGTCATGATGTTGACTATCAGCAGAATATTGTCCCCTCGTTGGAGCTGCGTCAGGCGCTTGCTTCGCTTCGGATCCCGAAGTATATTCTTACCAATGCGGAACGTTTTCATGCTACGCGTATTTTGAAACAATTGCAGATTCTGGATTGTTTTGATGGTATTATGGACGTGTTCGATACTTTTCCTGAGACAAAGCCCAGCCCTGAAGCCTTTGAAAGAGTCCTATGGATGACAGGATTGACTTCCGCGGAGGGATGTGTATTTTTTGATGATTCTCCAATGAATGTGGAAACAGCCCATGACCTCGGCTTCTATGCCGTGCAAGTGGGTAAGCGCGAAACCATCAACCGGGGCGACGCCCAGATTGACCGGATTGAAGACTTTCCATCCCTGGATATTTTTGCCCGCAATCATTAATGAACCTCAAAATTATCATTGGGCTTGTATTACTGGCTTTGTTTGTGGTCGTCTACCATCTTGTCGCGGCGGAATATGCCCGGCAGGCAGAGGAGAGACTTCGGCGCGGCAAGGATGAGGACAAATATGCGATGATGCTGAATCAGTTTCATAAAATCGGTTCTTATGAATTCTGGCTCACCGGATCGGATAAATATGAACAGCTCTCTGAATTCGTTCATCCGCACTCAGACACGGATAACCAGCAGGAGGACAAAGAATGAAACAACATGTACTGCGAATACTGGCGGTGATTGTGATTGTCGTCAGTTGTTTTGTGACCGGGTTCAGCACCGGTGTAATTATTGAGAAGTTCCCGGATCTGGTTTCAAGAGTTCGTGGTCTCCCCACTTATGCCCGTTCAGCGGATTTTCTGATGAAAGTGGATGCGCCGCTTTCGGAGACGGACGCGGATTTGGGAGAATTGTTTGAGCCGTTTTGGGAAGCATGGGACCTGATCCACTATTATTATGTCGATCAGCCGCTGGATGAAACTGCGATGATGGAAGGCGCGATTCGTGGCATGCTGGAATCCTTGGGCGATCCGCACACGCGCTATTCAGATCCGGCCAGTTTTCAACGGGAGTCTGAATATATCTCTGGTGCGGAATATGAGGGTATTGGCGCCTGGATGGATGTAACCGGCGACTATGCGGAAATTACCTCTCCGATGTCAGGTTCTCCGGCTGAAGAGGCTGGTTTACGCGCCCGTGATCTGGTGATCGCGATAGATGGCGAGGACATGACTGGTGTCGATCCCAACGACGCGCTGCAGAAAATTCTCGGGCCGAAAGACACCACGGTTGTCCTGACCATTCAGCGCGAGGGCAGTGAACCCTTTGATGTTTCGATTGTCCGCCGGGCGATTGTGACGCCGATGGTGATTTCGAAAATGCTTGAAAATGACATCGCTTACATTCAATTGACCCAGTTTGGTGATTTGACAGTCGAAGAATTGCGCGCGGCGTTGGATAATCTGCTGCCCGAAAATCCGAAGGGTTTGGTTTTGGATTTGCGGAACAACGGCGGGGGATATGTGAATGTGTGCGTGGATGTTGCCTCAGAGTTCTTACCCGAAGGTGCGCTGGTTCTTACCGAAAAAGATGGTGATGGTTCTGAGGTGGAATATCGCACAACAGATAAAGGCGGGAGGGCGCTGGACATTCCTATGGTCGTGTTGGGAAATGAAGGGACGGCTTCCGCATCTGAGATTCTGATCGGCGCGTTGCGCTATCACGGGCGGGCTGTCTTTGTTGGAATGAAAACCTACGGAAAAGGTTCCATGCAGATTCAACCGGAATTGGTAAACGGCGGGGCGGTCTCTGTTACGATTGCTCGCTGGTATACTCCCGACGGACAAATGATCCACGGGGTCGGTATTGAGCCGGACATTCAGGTTGAAATAACTGAAGAGGATTATGATGCTGACCGTGACCCGCAGTTGGATCGGGCTGTAGACTATCTGTTAGGGGGTGAAATAATTCCGGAGCATATAGAGGAAACTGAATCGCCGGAAGTTGATTTGTTATAGAAATAATGATGCCTGTGCCGCTTCATGGGGATGAGTACAGGCATCAAATCCTGTTTTTACAATTTATTATCTGTTCTGTACACCATCTGGGCAAAAAATGCGGTACAATTAGGAAGATTAAATTCGAGATGATACCTCAAAGAAATGAAGAAAATTGCCCCAAATGATCAGCGGTTTGTTTTAACCGGAATTTATTGCCGAAATGACCGGATAAAATGTATTAACCTTGCTGAAACATTTGACAATTCTGATTTTTTGCGGGTATAATCACGGATTGCGAATACAATTATTGGAGATCGGTAAAATAAAACATGGAACAATCTGTATCACCTGAAGAAAACAAGGTTATCGAAGAAAAAATCGAAGAGGTGACTGTAGCTGAAGATTCTTTTGTCGAAGAAAATGAAGCGCTTGATGATGCCGTCGAAGATGGCGACGCTGAAGACAGCAAAGTGGACGGAATTCGGATCAAAGAACAGTTCAAAGGCAAGGTTTTGAAATTAAGTCTTGCCGGCGCGTTGATTGAAATCGGGAAAGAAATTCCCGCGGTTCTTCATATTTCTCAAATCCCTCGCCCTGAAGGAAAAGAGAATGTCAATAACATTCATGAATTGCTTGAGGTCGGGCAGGAAGTGGATGTTTGGGTGAAGAAGATCAAAGACGGCCGCACGGAACTGACGATGATTAAACCGTTGGATCTCGAATGGCGTGAGATCAAAAAAGATATGGTTGTCAAAGGCACCGTTGTACGGATCGAGAAATTTGGCGTTTTTGTTGAAATTGGCGCAGAACGACCGGGCTTGGTTCACATCAGTGAAATGGCCCACAGCTATGTTCGCCAGCCTTCAGATATCCTTAAAGAGGGTGATGAGATTGAAGCGCAGGTGTTGGAAGTAAATCGCCGCAAGAAACAGATCAAGCTGAGCATGAAAGTACTGCAGCCCGAACCGGAAGTCGTTCCGGAGGAAACTCTCCAGATTTCCCGGCCTGCAAGCGCTCGTTCACAGCAATTGAAAGAGGGCAAATTCGCTGAACCGCGTGAAAAGACGATTCGTCGCCCGAAGAAATCCTCAAAGAAACGTGAGGAGATCAACAGTGAAGGGTTCACATTTGGCATCAGCGATGATCCCAATGCAGAAGCGGAGCCGACAGCGATGGAAATTGCGATTCGTGAGGCAATGGAAAAGGCGAAGGCACGCAACCGATCAGACAATAAGAAGAAGGGTGGCGTATCTCAGGAACAGGAAGATATCCTGTCCCGGACGCTTACTTCGAAAGTCGGATAAAAGAGCAGGATTTCCGACCCAAACCATCTCCAAGATGAAACGCCTCATGACGAATGGGGCGTTTTTTGATTCAGCCAAACCGATTATAATCTTCTCAGGAAAAAACTTTCTGCGGGAAAATAGACATGTCATATGATCGAATTGTTGTAAAAATTGGCACTTCCACGATTACAGGCGGATCTTCCCATGTTGACTTGCCTCGGACGATTGATTTGGTCCGTCAGCTTAGTTGGGTGATGGATCGTAAGGTTCAGGTTGCTCTGGTGACGTCAGGCGCGGTCGCCGCCGGGCGGGAATTGCTGAATTATCCGCATCTATCCAAACATATTCCCGGGAAACAGATGCTTTCCGCAATCGGACAACCGCGTCTGATGTCCATCTACATGGATCTGTTTCAAATGTATGGTTATGTTGCCTCACAGATCCTGCTGACCCGGCGCGATTTCACGATGCGCCGCAGTTATTTGAACGCCCGTAACACGCTGGAAGGACTGCTGAATCAGGGTGTGCTGCCAATTATCAACGAGAATGACACCGTAGCGACGGAGGAGATTCGCCTGGGCGATAACGATACCATGTCCGCGTTTGTTTC
>CALCQT010000543.1 GCA_937894825.1 uncultured Anaerolineaceae bacterium | reverse complement strand
GGGTTGCGGGTGCTGGGGATTTCCGGAATCACCAACCAATGCAGCGATGATGGCGAGGCGCAGACCACACACCAGGAAGTGCTTGAATCAGCAAACCTGATCGGTTCGAAAGTCATCCGTATTTTAACGGAAGTCATTCCTCGTCTGCAGCATTAAAAACACTGAATGCAGCCGCTGCTGAATTTTCTTGTAACCTATCAGAGCTGGATTTATACAGTTTTGATCCTCACCTGGCTGATTTATCTGCGCCGGCTGATTGTTGCCTGGCGGGAATGGCGTTCAACTATTTTTGGATTGGAACGGGATGCCGCTCAGGGAAAATTAAATGCTTCCCTGGCGATGGCAATCCTGATCTTTTTGCTGATCGGGGCTGAATTTATCTGCCTGACGTTTATCGCGCCGGAATTTCCTCAGGTTCAGTCATTACAATCGACGTTGCCGACAGAGGGCCCGGATACCGCCATTGTTTCTGAATCTGAAGGAACGGCGGCGGCCATTTCCAGCCTGCTGGCGGTGACGCTGCCCGGGGACAGTGCTGAAATGGTTCCGGAAGCGACACAGACCCCCATGGCTTTGAGCGGCACAGGGTGTCTGTCCGGGCAATTGGAGTGGATCAAGCCAAATCCGGGAGAGGAAATCTCAGGTGTGTATGAATTGGTTGCCACCGTGAATTTTCAGGAGCTGGGCTTTTATAAATATCAATATTCGTTACTGACCGACCAGGCGAACTGGACTGCGATTTCTGCCGGAAATTTGCCGGTCTTTGAAAGTGCTCTGGGTGTTCTGGCGACGACTGAAATTCCGAATGGAGACTATGTCTTACGACTGACCGCTTTGGATAAAAATAATTATGAATACACTCCTTGCGATGTGGCGGTGCGTATTTTGAATTAGAGCATCAAAAGAAAAATACGGAGACCAAACCTGCAGGGGCAACCGGCGCGCAACGTTCACGCCGGTTGCCCCTGCAGCTTCTTTTTTTTGATACAATACTTTCAAGAGAGAACCTATGCCTGAAATTGAAATCCAACTGGCCAACATGGTGGACTACCCATTGATCAGAAAAATTGATCTGGGTTTTGAAAGTAATTATGTCTGGAAGTCGCAGATTGATGACGATCTGGACGCATATACAATTGTTCTTCAGAAAATTAAACCTCCGAAAACAATTCATGTCCCGTTTCAGGCAGGTGATGAAACCGCGCTTGAGAATATGGTCAAACGAAATGAGGTTTTTGTCGCCCGATATGAGAAACAAGTCATCGGTTTTGTCCATCTGGATCGAGATCTGGTCAATAATCGCATTGAAATTAAAACCGGCGGAGTGAAACCGGAATATCGCCGAAAAGGAATTGGCACGGCCATTTTGAATGGCATTCAGGAGATGGCGCGGCAAAATGAAATTGCCCGGATTGTCATGACGGTTCAGGCAAAAAATGACCCGGCGATCCGTTTTCTGATGTCCAAGGGTTACCAATTTTGCGGATATCAGGAATTCTTTTTTCCCAATCTGGAAATTGCGTTGTTTTTCTCCAAAAATATCAGGTAAATACGTTTTTATGACTCAATTATTAATCTGGATGGTTCCGATCTTACGTGTTTTCAGCGAAGTGCTGACAGCCGGAATTGCCATCAGCACTTTCTCTCTTTTTCTTTTCATGCTTTACTTTGTAAAAAAAGAACGGCTGGCCAGAGTTTTTGCGTTGGTGTTAATTTGTCTGACGGTGGTCTATTCCGCAGACGCGTTAGGGACAACATCGCTTGGGATGATAAATTTGTTTACCTGGCAGAAAATCCATTGGTCCGGGTTTGTTTTTCTGCCGGCCTTTTTTTTCCACTTTTCAGAGACACTGCTGACGATGACCGGACAAATTCAGCGTCGTCTGCGTCGCATTGGCGTTGTTCTGATTTATCTTTGTTCATTGTTTTTTCTGCTGTTGCTATGGCAGAACCGATTGTTCGAAGGGATAAAGACGATTGATGAGATCGGCGCCACGCTGATCCCCTCGCAGCGAATCGGCTGGTTCTGGATATTTTTCGGGATTTTACTGGTCCTGTCTCTTGTGAATTTTTGGAATACGTTCTGGCGGACCCGAACCCGAACCAGCCGGCGCCGCATGGCTTACCTGATCACCAGTTCGGTCGCGATTCTTCTGGGGACTTTTCCGCTCCTGATCTTCGGCTTTGGTTCTGTCGCTGAACATCCGTTTCTATTCTGGCTGACCAGTGCGCTGGCCAACCTGGTTATTCTGTTTTTTGTCTTTTTGCTCGGATACTCTGTGACTACTTTTTGTGTCTCCTGGTCGTCACGGGTGATCCGGCTGCGGTTGTTTGAGTGGATGCTGCGCGGGCCGTTGACGGCCTGCATCACACTGGGCTTCTCCGTACTGGTCAAACGCGGGTCCGGAATTTTCGGCGTTGACCCCAGCGGGCTGATCTCTATGCTGACTGTCCTCGCCATTGTGGGATTGGAATTTTTGATCACGCTGCTGCTGCCGCGTTTTGAGCGGAACAGCCTTTCCGGTTATGGCAACGAAGATTATATGCTGCTCAACGGTCTGGAGAAGATGGTCGTTTTCAAACCGGAGCTTGAGACTTATCTCGAATCGCTGATCAGTGCGCTGACGGACCGTTTCCAGGCCAAAGGCGCTTTTATTGCTCCCGTGGCGCTGGATGGAAAGATTGAGAATTATATCCGCGTAGGCGAAGCGGATTGGGAACATATTGAAGATATCCCGCATCGGCTGAATGAAAGCAATGGGGACAGTGAGGAATTGATTCTGGATGATTCAGGGATTCTCTGCCCGATTGTTTATCATGAAAATGGCAATGGCCCGGTCCTGCTCGCGATTCTGGGGCTCAGTGGAACAGCGGCGGAGGAGCTGGATGAGGAACATCAGGCGGCGCTGCGGCTGGCGATTGAAAAAGCCCGTGCCATTCTCTGGCAGCGGCGATTTTTGTCCAGCGCTTTTACCACGCTGCGTCAACGGACTGACGCGGATCCGCTGAATTCGTTCCGGGATATGAATCCGCTTGACCAATCGGATCTGCTGAGCACGCAGGACGAGCCGGATATCCATTATGTCAGCGGATATGTACGGGATGCGCTGACGCACTATTGGGGCGGACCGCGTCTGACGGAGAATCCATTGATGAATTGGGATGTTGTCCGGCAGGAATTGCAGACGGATGAGGCGAACCCATCCAACGCGCTGCGATCGGTGCTGCGGAAAGCGATCGAACGGCTCCGCCCGGAGGGGGAACGGAATATCAGCGGCGAATGGGTTCTGTACAACATACTGGATCTCAAATTTATTGAAGGAAAGCGGGTTAAAGAAGTGGCCCAGAAACTGGCGATTTCTGAAGCGGATCTGTACCGCAAGCAGAAAGTGGCGATTGAGGAGATTGCCAAAACCATCCTGAAGATGGAAAAGGAAAACCGCACCGGCGAGGGAGAATCGAATAAGAAGTCTGATAACTGAATCATTTCTTTTGACGCCGAATCAAATGTGATACGGGGGGCAAAAGCGGATTTCCTGGGGACGGAAAAATATGTCATCTCGACTCCCGAAAGGGGCGTGTTAGCGTCCCGTCGGGGCGGCGCAAAGCATTCACTTCGTTCGAGACCCTCAAGGATCATCTCAGGTTTGATGTTTTTCAGAGGAATGATATATAAAATGAATGAAGGAAATTTTCGCAATACTGTCCTCCGGGAAAAACCAGATCCGCGGTTCTGGTTGAAGGCCTCTCCACCTCGAAGATGCCGTCCTTATCGACGGCATCTTCGAGAGTCGAGATGACAGTGCTTCCAAAAACTATATTTTGCTTTTGACACCCATTTCAAATTTGATCAGGAGATTAAAGGGAATTTTTTATATTTCGAGTTACTGCGTCACTGCAGAAAAATGAGTCCGCGCCAGGAAGGCGTGATATCATTTAAGCTGCTATGGAACACAACGAACGACCGATTGAATTTAACGAGATGGCTCCAGTGCAGAGCGGACAGAGCGATCACAGCCGACCCAAACCGGGTATGTTGCCGATTTATGTCGTCAGCCTGTTTTTCTTTGCCACAGCCGCTTTCCTTTGGGTCAGTTTCAGTGGTGGCTCCAATGGTTATTTGATTCAGAACATCAATAATTTCTTTTTAACACGTCTGGGCAGCGGGAGGTTCTTTCTGGTTGCCTTGCTGTTTGGCTGCGGTTATTCCGTCCTTCGCAGACGGCTGACATTCCTGCCGGGAAGGTTGGGGCTTTACGATGGCATTTTTCTCATTTTGCTGGTTATCCTCCTGCTGGGTGTGATGGCCAGTGCTGAAAGTACTGGTGCTGAAAGTACTGGTGCTGAAAGTGCAGGCGCTGAAGGGCTCTCTGGCGGCGCCTGGGGCAGGTGGATTTTTCGCACATTGATGAGCTGGGTTGGCGGGGCGCGTGAGACCGGTTTTATTCTATGGGTTTTGTTGATTCTGGTCATTGGCGGTCTGTTGCGGGTTCAACGCTGGCTGCTTCCACTCTTTCAGCAAAGCGCCGGTGCGCTGCGAACGCGGGAGCAATCAGAGACGGATCCCGCACCGTTGGAAAATGCCCGGTCCAGTGCAACCGTCCAGCGGAAAAAAAACAGAAAGAAGGAAACAGAAACGGATATGCCGTTACGGAACAATCAATTGCCGCCGCTGAACCTGCTTACGCCGGAGATGGGGCTGATTGAGAAAAAAACAGACGTCCAGTCCCGTATTGCGGAGATTGAGACGGCCATGATGGAGTTTGGCACACCGGTGAACGTCATCGGTTTCAGCGCCGGACCGGGAATTATTCAATTTCAGGTGACGCCGGGTGTTCTGGAAAAACCGGGCGGGCGGAAGACGGCCATCCCCAAGAAGATTCGTGTCGCACAGGTTGATCAACGGGAACGTGATCTGGCGGTGCGCCTTGGCGTGGCTAACCTTTCCATTCAGGCCCCGGTGCCCGGTGAATCCTTTATTGGGATCGATATCCCGAACCCGGATGCGATGAAAGTGCGGCTGCGCCCACTCATCGAAAGTAACGAATTTCAATCGCAGAGCTCCCCGCTCAGTATTGCATTGGGACGGGATATTTCGGGGACGCCGGTTGTAGTGGATCTGGCGCAGATGCCACATTTGCTGGTGGCGGGAACGACAAATTCGGGTAAATCGATTTGCTTGCGCTCGATGGCGGTCTGTCTCGCGATGAATAATACCCCGGAGCAACTGCGCATTGTGATGATCGATCCGAAGCGGGTGGAACTTTTCCGCTTTAATGGGCTGCCGCATTTGTTGGGAAAAGTTGAGACGGAATATGAACGGAGCATCGCGGTGTTGGGCTGGGCCGTTCAGGAGATGAAAAACCGCTATAAACTTTTCGAGACGGTCGGGGTGCGGAAATTGACTTCGTATAACCGTTACGCGGAAAAGAACGGCGAGAAACCGCTGCCGTATATCGTGATCTTTATTGATGAGTTGGCTGAGATCATGCGCGGGGTGGATAAGCAGGGCCAGGAGTATATTGACATGCTGGCCTCCCTGGCTCGCGCTACCGGTATGCATCTGGTGGTTGCGACACAGCGCCCGGATACGACGATTATTACCGGAAAGATCAAGACGAATATTCCGGCCCGGATTGCGCTGAATGTGGCTTCGGCGATCGATTCGCG
>CALCQT010000542.1 GCA_937894825.1 uncultured Anaerolineaceae bacterium | reverse complement strand
AATCCTTCAGCGCGCGTAGTCGATACTGCCGCAAATGCCGATGATGGCATAGGCGGTATTATTGACTACGCGCGCTGAAGGATTGGAAAGGGACGAAATAAATTGCGATTTTACCCCGACCTCATACAATTTTGCGTTAATCTCTTCAAATTGCTGCCGGGCTCTGGGCTCATAGCAAAATGACTTTACAATTTTTTGCCCTTCGATTATTTCCTCAGAATACCCATTCAGTTGTCCCAGGTATGCGGCTTGCTCTCTGAAAAGTTTCTGAGAGCGCAGCGTAATGAATCTGGCAGTAAAGAAGGCTGCCGGAGCGGAAAGCACCACGATGAATGTCATCATTGGGTTGAGATAGAGCATAAACGCAATGGCGCCGAAAATTGTGAAGATTCCCTGGAAAAGCGCCATAAATCCCTGCAGCAATCCGTCCGAGATCGAATCCACATCATTGATGAAACGGCTGGTTGTGTCCCCATGCGCATTTTGGTCGAAAAATTCGAGTGGAAGAATGGAGAGCTTGTCGAAAAGTGTTTTCCGCAGTGCGTTGATTGTATAGTAGGAAATCCGGTTTGTCAGATAAGTCAGCAGCCAAAGAAACAGGTTACTGCAAAGATAAACCGCTGCTAAAAGCGTCAGGAGGCGGATGGTCTCATAAGCGTCCGTTCCTTCTGAGACCATGCCATCGATTGTGTGGCCGATGATGAGCGGCGCAAAAAGTGTGCCGGTAACACTGATCAAGGCGCTTAAAACTGAAAAAAAGAGCAACGCCTTATATTTTCCCAGGTAAGCAAGAAGTCTTAAAATTGTGCGATTCAATTTTGTGCCTCCTCATTTGAAAACTGAGAAAGACAAATCTGGCGATAGGTATCGCATTTTTGGAAAAGATCGCTGTGTGTGCCGGATCCGACAATCCTGCCATCATCAAAAACCAAAATACAGTCGGTATTTTTGACAACGCCCACGCGCTGCGAAATCAGCAATACCGTCTGCGTTCTGCTGTTTTGCCGAATTGCCTTGCGCAAATTGGAATCCGTCAGAAAATCCAGTGCACTGGAGGCATCGTCCAGAATCAGGATTTCCGGATCCGCAACCACTGCACGGGCGATCGTCAGCCGCTGCCGCTGTCCGCCGGAAAGATTGGCTCCGCCGCGTTGAACATGAAAATCATATTTCTCCGGGAGCTTTTCGATAAATTCATCCGCCTGTGCGATTGTTGCCGCTTTTTGAACCGCGTTCATATCAGCCGCCGCATTCCCCCAGCGAATATTTTCCGCGATGGTTCCTGTGAACAACCGCGCATGCTGGGATACGACAGCGATTTTCTTACGGAGGTCCTCGAACGGATACTGTTTTACAGGAATACCACTGACCAGGATTTCTCCGGATGTCGCGTCGTAAAAACGGGGCAATAGATTTACAAAGGTCGATTTTCCTGAACCGGTGCCGCCGATGATTCCGATCGTTTCTCCCTTTCGGATGATGACGTTGATGTTTTCAAGCGCGTAGTCGCCGTTCATATTATAGCCAAAAGAAACGTCGCGAAATTCGATGGCGGATGATTGCGGAACCGCTTGAAGTCCGGTGGTTGGGCTGGTCATGTCCGGTTGGATTTCCATGACTTCTTTTACTCTTGCCGCTGAGGCAAGTCCTTTGGTGATGAGGATGATCAGGTTCGACATAAAGAGAAGCGCGGTCAATATCTGGTTGGCATATTGGATAAAGGCGACAATTTCTCCCTGCCCGAGTCTGCCAATCTGAATGTGGATATTTCCTGACCATAAAATCAGGACAATCACAATGTTGATAATTAACGAAGTCAGTGGATTAAACAGGGAAGACAACCGGCTGATCGCAAAGCCGTTTTCCATCAGATCGTCATTCGCATCGCGGAAACGCTGCATTTCTTCTTTTGTTTTTGAGAAGGCGCGAATGACACGGATTCCCGACAGGTTTTCGCGCAAAATAACGGCCAGGTTATCGAGTTTCTTCTGGTAGGAACGGTACAGCGGCGAGACTTTTGTTGTAATCAGGTAGATCATTCCGGCTAAAACAGGCGTCGCTGCCAGAAGGATCAATGCGATTTGGTAATCCAGCAGAAATGACATCACAATCGAACCGATGCAGATGAAAGGCCATCGGAGCATCAACCGGATCAGCATGGCTACCAATTGCTGAAGCTGGTTGATGTCGTTGGTAATTCGGTTGGTCAGTGTCGGCGCCCCGAATCGGTCTGACTGAGCGTAAGAAAAAGACAGAATGTGTTCGAAAAACGCGTTGCGGAGATCCGTCCCGAATCCCTGAGAGGCGCGCGCCGCGGAATACTGACAGATTAACGAACATCCGTATCCGCAGATTGTCAGCACAACCATCAAGCCACCCATCCGTAAGACGTATCCGGTATTGCGTTGGGAAACGCCGTTGTTAATAATCAGCACCATGATGGCTGGAAGCTGCACTTCCAAAACCGCCTCAAAAAATTTGAACAGCGGCCCGATGATGCACTCTTTGCGATACTTATTTAAGTAGGTGGTCCATTTAAACAAACCGATATCCTCCGTGACTTTCCGGTGTCTATTATCTCCCCAAAGTGTCTATATGGAAAATACATAAATTATGGGTTATGTATATAATAAAAGTATGGAAAATAGGGCGTCCTATTCTCCGGAGGTGATGACAATGAATTTAAAGCAATTGGAATATTTTGTGGCCATCGCGGAAGAGCAACAGATCAGTGCCGCTGCGAAAAAATTGCATATCGCCCAGCCGCCGCTGAGTTACCAGTTAAAGCTATTGGAAGAGGAACTTGGCACTGTGCTGGTCAAACGCGGATTGAAGAAGTCGGAGTTGACCGACGCAGGCAAACTGCTGTACAGCCGGGCTGAACAGATTCTTGCGATGGCTTCCGCAACCGCGCGTGAAGTTGAAAGTTATGGAAAGGGAATGCGCGGTGTCCTCTCAATTGGCGCGATTACTTCCTGCGGCGGCACTGTGCCCAATCAACAGATGTTGGAGTTCACGGAGAACTACCCGGATATCCGTTTTGAAATTCGGGAAGGAAACACTTTTTCTATTATCGATATGCTGGAAAAAGGGATCATTGACGTTGGCATCGTGCGCACCCCGTTTCCCAATGACCGGCTTCATTGCCGTTTTGCCGCGCTCGAACCGATGACTGCGCTGATGACAGCGGACCGTGTCTGCGGTCAGGATCAGGATTCGGTTACGCTTCAGGAACTCAGTGAGCAGCCGTTGATCATTTACCGCCGGTTCGAAACATTGATTCAGGGTGCTTTTGCGGATGAGGGAATAACGCCCTTTGTTTGCTGTATCAACGAGGATGCACGGACGACGTATACCTGGGCGCTGAAAGGTTTCGGTGTGGGCATTATCCCCAAGTCGATTTTGACTGTGCTGAATCCCACTGGGCTGGTGTGTAAGGATATCGTGAGCGACAGGCTGATGACTCAAATTGCAATTATTTGGGAGAAAGACCGGTATCTTTCTCCCCTTGCGCAGCGGTTTATCGAATTGTTCGAGGAATGATTCAGGTGTTAAAAGTATGGCTTTCGAAAGAGATAAGTATTTAGTGAGAATATCGATCTGCACGAGCGTCCTCGTAGGGGCGATCATCGCGAATGCTACGCGACCCTGACGAGGATGATCGCCCCTACGGGCTAATAATGGCTTTTAACATCTGGGTCGGAGATGATCTACTGCTCTTTGAAGCGCCGTTTATAATCTTCTTGGATCTCCCGATTCCAATCTTCTTGCACAATGGAACGCTCGCGAAATGTTTCGACCGCATTACTTACTGCTGTGAAATTCAATCTGATGCCTGCGCTGTCGGCATGGTAGTTCTGGGCGCGGTCTGCGTTTATGCCGAAATTTCTCGCGGTTGCGACTGCGTCAATGTTTGCGCCCAGGAAGATGAACTCCCAGCCGTACTTTGTCTTCTGATGCTCAATTTGACTTTTGATTTCTTCAATGGTGAATTCGCAGCTGGAATTTTCCTGGCCGTCCGTGATAATCACAAACATCACTTTTTCAGCGCGGTAATCTTCGGTCGTATGCTTCTGGG
>CALCQT010000541.1 GCA_937894825.1 uncultured Anaerolineaceae bacterium | reverse complement strand
ATTTGCACCAGAGAAAAGTTCGCATATTCTTCCCGAAGCACCGGCGGTGTTGTGGTTATTCCCAGAATCGGAATTTCCGCTGAAGTTGCCTCGCCTGTTGCGTCTGTCAGAACCATTGATTGCAATCCCTCTATAAAAGGAATAAATTGCTTATATCTGAAATTGCTGTTCACGCTGTCCCAGATGCGGTTTTGCAATATAGCGCCGCTTACCTGTTCCTTCACGCCGACGCTGTCGCAATACGCGATGAAACTCGCATCGTCCAAAATAAGCAGCGGCATTTCGACAACCCAACCGTTTCCGCTTACCTGTGCAGCAGATCCTGCCACGGCTGGAAGCCCGCCCAGAGATTTCAGTTCCGGGGCCAGGTGTTCCTCATCAAGGACCGTATAGGCCGTCGCTTTCTGATAGGCAGTGACACTGCGGATACCATTCAGCTCGGAAATTGATGAGAGATCGGAAAAATCGGCTAATGACTTGTCTTTTACTGTAACCATGATGTCCCAGGTATCTTTATACCGTTCAAAATAGGTGTATTTTGTGCTGATTCCGGATAAGGTCATAAAGCTGAGAAACATCGAAAAAGCCAAAAAGGAGAGCGTGAGGGAAATGGAGGATGTTCGCAGGGCGCTTTTTCTTGCTTTCAGAGCGTTGCCCGCCAATTCCCCTTCCATGCCAAAAAGCAGAAAAAGAAGGCGTGACCGTTTTTTCCGTTTTAGCTGCGAATCCGTTGTAGTCCGGATGGCCTCAAGCGGCGCCATCCGGCTGATTTTTATTGCTGGGATCCAGGCCGAAAGGAATACGGTTAAACACGAAACCAGAATGGTAACCAGACAAACCGCAGGATGATATTGAAAAATGGCCTCTACAGTACGGTAGCCACTCCCAATGCTATTGGCAAATCGTATAAACCCGATGCAAAGGACAATCCCACCAACGGTTCCAAGCAGGATTGGGAAAATGCACAACACAGCGGCTTCCTGTAAGAGGGCAAGGCTTATTTGCCGGGGAGTCGCCCCGACACTGGACAAAATGCCAAACTGGTGGATGCGGGCGCCCATGGAAACAGCAAAGGCATTGTGGATAATCAAGATCAGGGAAACGCATGCCAAAAAAATGACCACCAGATAAAAGGCCAGGAGCAGCGGCGGTTGTTTATCCTGCGGATCGAATATCATATATTCCGAAAGCAATGTTTCATGGTAGCTGACTGCGGTTTCGGACAGATTGATTGCATGGGCGATTTGGGGCAGGGTGGTATAAATATCTCTCATATTATCGAAGCGGATGTCCACCGTCCGGATTTCATCCGTGGCGCTGTCTGCCACAGCATTTGAGACGTTGGGATAAACCTTGATTGTTTCCAAATCTGAATCGCTGATTTCGCCGGTTAAGCGCCCCTGCCAATTCCCTTCCTCAGAAATGACCCGCGTGATGTCATATTGCCACATGTTATAAAATATGCTGCATATCAGCGACAAAAACAATGCTGAAATAAATGCTGCAATCATAATGGAAACACTGGAAGCCACATTTTTCTTGATGTATCCGAATGAATATTCTTTCCACATAGCCGCTACCTCCTGCGATTGTCACTGACGATGCGGCCGTCCTCAATGGCAATGACGCGGTCCGCTTCCTGTGCAATTCTTTCATCGTGGGTGATCAATAAAATGGTCTGATTTAAATTGCGGTTGGACTGCTTTATCATGTCAATGATTTCCCGGGAATTTTTCCGGTCCAGGTTTCCGGTGGGTTCATCGGCCAACAGCAGCGCAGGGCGGTAAATCAGCGCACGGGCCACCGCAACCCGCTGCTGCTCTCCGCCGGAAAGCTGATGCGGCAGCGCTTCCAGCTTTTCCTTGATTCCCAACGAGAGAATGATTTGGTCGAAATATGCCATATCCGGCTTCCTTTTGTCCAAAAGCAGGGGCATCAGGATATTATTTTTTACAGTCAACGTTGGAATCAGGTTGTAGAACTGGTAAACCAGTCCCACCTTTCTTCTGCGGAATATCGCGGCTTGCGTTGCGTTCAGCATGGAAATATCCACGCCGTCAATGCTTACCGTTCCGTTTGTGGGCCGGTCGACACTGCCGATAATATGCAGGATTGTTGATTTCCCGGAGCCGGATGCCCCGACTATGGCAGCAAATTCGCCTTTTTCGACGGTAAGGTCAATACCGTTTAAGGCGCGCACTTGTGTGTTTCCGGCGCCAAAGACTTTTTCGACGCCAACGCATTTTAAAATCTCCATGGATATCTCCTTCTTATTGGGCTGTTCCAGTTTCTGTCTGCCTGTTGGGGTGTGCAAACCGGTTGGGTTAAACTACCTATGATAGCTTATCACTTTTTCGGGTCTTTTCCTGTGGTTTGTGAAAGTCTGGCAATTCAAAAACTCAGAAAAATATTTTGTTATTTGTAAGTATTCTGCATATTTTGAAATGCTGATCCAAAAAAAGGATCAATCCGGAGCGGGTATAATATCTGGACTAATTAATGGATTTAAGGAGCCTGAATGAGCCGTGTAGTCAACCCTGACAGTGTGGGGAGCGAACGAACCCGTTTGACGAAAACGATCGTCATCGCGATCCGGGAGCTGATGAAGCAGACTGAACCGAACGATGTATCCCGGGATCTGATCGCCTATATTTTGATCTCACTGGAGCGGATCTATGAGACAGTCGATATTTCGGTAGAAGCCTGGGAGAAGCGTGGATATTGGGTCAAAGCGGAACATTTTCGCATGGACTGGGATTGGACACGGATTTTGTCTGAACGGCTGCGCCCGCCGGTTGAAGCGGAGAATTATGGTGAAGTCATCCCGATTGCGGTCAAAATTGCCGGAGCGCTTGGGCAGATCAATGTTTCGGAACGCCATCGTTATGGGACGCCCTGGACCGGCTTCTGGGGGATTTTGCAGAGCCGCCTGAAGGCTGACGGACGGAATGGCTGAGCCTGGCGGGAGATGGCATTGTGGCTGAACGATATCTGATTCCGGAGAAGCGCGTCAGCACGGAGATCATCGTTGTCAACTCGACTTTTATCGCCACGGCCGGCCCGGTGTTCAGCACGGATGAAGCGAAGGAGTTTATCCGCTCGGTTCGGATGGCTTATCCGGACGCTACGCATAACGTGCCGGCGTATGTGATCGGATATGGAAATTCAGTCATTGCCTATTGCAGTGATGATGGGGAACCGTCGGGTTCATCGGGGCGCCCGGTTCTGGCGGTGCTGCAAGGCAGCGGGATGGGAGATGCCGCCATTGTGGTGACGCGCTATTTCGGCGGTACCAAGCTCGGTATTGGCGGGCTGGTTCATGCTTATGGTGACGCGGCCAAAGCAGTTCTCGAGATTATGCCGCGCGCGATGAAAGTGCCGACCTATACGACACTGGTGGCTGTGCCGTATGCATTGTTTGAACGGACCCGCTTGTTGCTGAGCAAATGGAAGGCGCAGACCCTGGCCGAGGAATTCGGCGCGGATGTCATGATTACGTCACGTTTTCTGACCAATCATTTTGACGGTTTTCAGGCTGAACTGCTGGAAATGACAGCAGGAACGATTCAAGCCGAGATCATTGAAGAGGATCCGCAGACGATTATGCCGTTGGACGCGTTTGATGAATGAAATCCGGCAGTTCTTCTCCCTATATAAAAAATGAGCAGGGAGCCAAAAAGTCCATTTAAACAATGACGTTCATCGGGAGCGTAATAGGCTTTTCTGCGCAAATTCTTTCCTGTTAAGGGATTAAAAGTAAAATAAACATTGAAAGCAGTCACGCTTCATACAAGGAGTTCCCGATGGTAAATAAAATACAACAGATGAGTAAAACGCGCTTTTGGATGCTTGTTTGGAGTTTGGGCCTGGCCGGGCAACTGTGCTGGAATATTGAAAATCAGTGGTTCAACACATTTGTTTATGCCAAAATTGCTAAAAATTCCACCATCGTCACGCTGATGGTCATCACCAGCGCACTGGTGACGACCTTTTCCACCTTTCTTTTCGGTACCTTGTCGGACAGGCGGGGTTCCCGCAGGAAATTTGTCTCCATTGGTTACATTCTGTGGGGCGCGCTTACCATTGCGTTTGGGCTGACAGAATTTATCAGCAGCGGCAACGTGGGCAATGGCGCCAGGTTTTCTTTGTTGGCTGCTGTGCTGGTCATTCTTGCGGATGACGTGATGAGCTTTTTCGGCTCGATGGCCAATGATTCGGGTTATAACGCATGGAGCAACGACAATACCAATGACCAAAACCGCGGACAGGTGGGTGCCGCGCTGGCGATTTTACCCGTGATTGGCACGATTGTCGGAACGGTGGTCGGGGGCATCCTGATTGGCAGTGATGACAACTATCAGCGCCTTTTCTGGGCGATGGGATTATTTGTGATCGTGACCGGCCTGTTTTCGCTCTTTTTTCTGCGGGATGCACCGGGGTTGAAACCGCACAAATCAGGCACATTCTGGCAGCAATTCAGCGCGGTGTTTAAAGCAAAAGGTTTTTTTGCTCAAAGAGAGCTGGTGCTGGCCTGTGTTACGACAGCGGTATTTTTTGTGGCATTCAACATATATTCAGTGCACATGGGCAATTGGATGATTTATCGCGTGGGTTTTTCAGCTGACAAAATGGGTGTAATTCAGGGCGTGGGTCTGCTGCTGGCGTCGCTGCTGGTTATTCCGGGCATCCGTGCGGTCAATGAAAAGAAAATCCCCATTGTGGCTGCTATGGCTGTTTTTCTGAATATTGTGGGTCTTATCCTTCTGTCTGTGTTTGTTCGCCCCGGCACACTGGACACCGATACTGTTTTCTCGGGAAAAAATATCATTCTGTTTATGGCAGTGTTTTTGTCCGGAGGCGGATTTGTTCGGGTGAAAGAGCTCTATCCGGAAGAAAGCCGGGGTCAGTTTGAGGGGATGCGGATCCTCTTTTTTACGCTCATCCCAATGATTATCGGAACGGTGATCGGCAATGTCATCGTTTCGAACGGCGCCGGCAGTGTGCAAAATGAATATGGCATTGTGGAGAATATCCCTACCGAGTCAATTTACGTTTGGGGAGCGGTGCTTGCTTTTCTAACCTTTATTCCGTTATACAAAGCAGCCCGGTTATATTGGAAACGGATTAAACGGGAAAGCGAATCAGCGGCATGAAGACAACGAAGACGATAAAGCCAATGCTCACTCCTTGGGGTGAGAAGGTGGATACAGAATGCCCGCTGGCCGAATACCCTCGCCCGCAGCTGGAGCGCACCCACTGGCAGTGTCTTAACGGCAAATGGCAGTATGCCATTTGTGACGACAGTACAATGCCATCCCGATGGGATGGCGATATCCTGGTGCCGTTCTCACCGGAATGCCTTTTATCCGGCGTGTCTCGGGAGTTGGGTGAAACACAAACGCTGTGGTATAAGCGATCTGTTTTGCTGGATATGCCTGAGGCGGGTGAGCGCCTGTTGCTTCATTTTGGCGCGGTTGATCAGCATTGCACAGTCTATTGCAATGGCAACAGGCTGGGCAGCTATTCCGGTGGTTACTGGCCTTTTTCCTTTGACATCACCACGGTAATCCAGTCCGGAAATAATGAGATAGCCCTCTCGGTGCAGGATTTCAGTGACGGCGGAAATGAAGCCTACGGCAAACAAAAACGTAAACGCGGCGAAATTTGGTACACAAGACAAAGCGGTATCTGGCAGACGGTTTGGTGCGAAAGGGTACCGGCTCAGTATGTGGAATCCATTAAAATTACCCCGCAATATCAGCAGGGAGCGGTGGATGTATCGCTTGTCACCGCCGGGCAAAGCCCCCTGGCAGGTGAAGTGCGGGTACTGGACGAAGGACAGGTAGTCGCGACAGGGACGCTGCAAAATAATGCCGTGCGGCTGCAAATTCCGCATTTCAAAAGTTGGACACCGGAAACCCCTTTCCTGTACATATTACAGATCGATGCGGGTGAAGACCGCATCAAAAGTTATTTTGGTATGCGAGCGTTTGCGGTGGGGAAAGGTAAGCGCGGTGACCCCTGCCTGCTGCTTAATGGGGAACCCATTTTCCATAATGGGCTGCTGGACCAGGGCTACTGGAGCGATGGCATGTACACAGCGCCGTCGGATGAAGCCATGATTTGGGAAATTAACAAAGTGAAAGCGCTGGGCTTTAACATGCTGCGCAAGCACATCAAAATAGAGCCCTTACGCTGGTATTATCACTGTGACCGTTTGGGGATGCTGGTTTGGCAGGATTTCGTGAACGGTGGGGCACCCTACAAACCGTTTGTGATTCAATATCTTCCATGGGTGGGCATTCAACTAAATGATCACAATTACCAAGCTTTCGGACGGACAGATCCTGCCGGCCGCGAGATTTTTGTGCGGGACATGGTGCGCACGACTGCGCATCTGTATAATACCGTGAGTCTGTCGGTTTGGGTGCCGTTTAATGAGGGTTGGGGCCAGTTTGATGCGAAAGAGATTGCCGCACAATTGCGCAGTCTGGATGATACACGTCCAATTGATCATGCCAGCGGTTACCATGATCAGGGTGTCGGAGATTTTCACAGCTATCACATTTACTATAAAAGGTTCCGCCCCGGCAAAGATAAGCATGAGCGTGTGCTGGCATTGACGGAGTTTGGCGGATACAGTCTTCCTACCGAGGGACATATGGCATCAGATGCCCTTT
>CALCQT010000540.1 GCA_937894825.1 uncultured Anaerolineaceae bacterium | reverse complement strand
GCCGGATAGCGATACTGTTTGAAGTCGGAACAGTTGTGGCGGATGTTGTCGTGGGTGACGGTGTGGATGAAAGTGCCTCGACCGTTTGTTTGGCCCAGGACTGCACCTGTTCAACGGAAATGGTTCCGGTTTGCGGGGCGCCGGCTTGTGTGACGCAACTGCTGAGAAGAACAGTCAGGATCAGGGTTATCAGGATTTTCGTTTTCATATTTTTTCTCCCGGTAATTCGAAAACAGGTTTGTGCTTCGAAAATATCGTGTGTTTCTCAAAAAAGACTTCTTTATAAAAAATAACAAAAGGTTCTCGAGCTTTATGGGTCCTGGCTTTGCGTAGACACAGAACGAAAACGCATCTTTACCTATTGTATTCTGAAAACGAATTTGTGACCCAAATAGTTCCAATTGCCCGCCTCCTGGATGCAACAGGCGCCTGTAAAACAAAAACTTCAGGATTATGATTCGCTATTTGAAATATGGGGCGGGTTCCTTTCGGCATACAAGGCAAGTTTTTATATGCTAGACTACCGGATATTATGAATTGCAAATGAACCTGTCGCCGGCGACAGGTATAATTGGAAGGAAGCTTTATTTCAGGTTATTCCGGAAGACATTTGTCCGACCCAATGGTAAATATTATTTCCATTTACTGATCAGGTATTAAAATTTCCCGTTCTGCACGGGGTGGGGGATGAAATAAATGGAGAAAAAAGCTGTTTGGTTTTTCACTGGTTTCACCATTTTCTTTTGTGCATTATTCATTTTAATCAATCGCGACCTATTTTCTTTTGACCAGACTGTCCCGGTTCATCGGTCTTTTTCTTTGGAATCTGATAGTACGGGAAATCATCCGATTACGGCTATGTTTCAATTAACCAAGGGGGAATATCGGATCACTTTTTCCGGTATTAATGAGGATGACCACAACGGATATGTGATTTTCCTGGGCGATGAAATCTGGCTGACCGACACATTCAATACCGGCGAACTGAACGATATAGTAAATATCGTTATTGAAAATCCTCTCGCAGACGTTCGATTTGGGGTTTACTATTTTCAATCGGATAATGAATTCCGCATTGAATATTTGCGAATTTCTTCGGATTGGGTCATTTCAAAAGAGAACATTCTCAGACATTTGGTCCGGACAATTTGCTTATTGGCACTCTACCTGATTCTGATTTTGCGTTTTTGTTTTCCCAAACGGGATAAAACCATGTTTGGCAGATTCAGTAATCCCGCAAGCGAGAAAACGTTTCTCTATCTGCTATTATTGACATTGATCATTTCCGCTCCGTTATTCCATCCGGGCTTTTTGCAGTCGACCGATTTGTTTTTCCATTTGATGCGAATTGAAGGGATTCATGAAAGTTTGCTGAGCGGATATTTCCCTGCCAGGATCCATCTCTATACGCTTGGTGATTATGGATATGGGGCCGGGTTATATTATCCCGATTACTTTTTATATTTTCCTGCACTCCTTCGTATCCTTGGATTCGGAATCATCCCGGCGTATAAAATTTTCACAATTTTTCTAAATTTTTTCACTGTTTTGACAATGTATTTATTTGTCAGCCGGACTTCAAAATCGCGCTTTGCCGGCTTGGTATCCGCGACTTTTTACGGTTTGGCTGCGTATCGCTTGATTGCCATTTATTATCGCGGCGCGTTGAGTGAAGTACTGGCTTTTGTGTTCCTGCCGCTCATTTGTTGGGGACTCTACGGGATCCTGAATCATGAACTGGCGTGGTGGCGTATCCTTGCCGCTGGATTCACCGGATTGATCCTCTCGCACCTGATCAGCGTTGCGATTGCCGGGATTACGGTTTTACTCATACTCATTTTATATTTTGACCGTCTTCCGAAGAATCGGGAAATATTTTGGGGTCTTTTCAGGGCTTTTTTGCTGACTCTTGGATTGAGCGCGTTTTTCTGGGTCCCCATGCTTGAACAGGTATTAATGAATCCGGTTAAGGCCGACTTCTTGTTTTCCACGCAACAAAATGCGATCAATCCTGTTTATTTATTGACGCTCCCGGAGATTTTCTCCGGATTCATTCGTTTTACGAATATCTTTCAACGGCTGTATTTCGGTTATCCTTTGCTGCTGGTTCCGTTTGTATTCCCTTTCCTTGCGAAACGCAATAAAATGCAGGGCGGGATTTTCCGATTTTCGACAATTCTGGTTGCTATTGGCGTTCTGTTTTTATGTGCGAGCACCAACATTTTTCCATGGGAACGGTTTGCCTGGCTGTATAACCGGATCCAATTCCCCTGGCGGCTGCTGATGATCCCGATGTGCTGCTTTTCAGCTGTGGCCGGTTTTCTGTGGGAATCCCTGTTCCGGCGAAAGCATAAGATCGTTATCCTGACGACATTGATTGTCTGTGTGGCTGGTTCTCTTCCATTATTGACGGATGTTGTTCGCTATAACATTTATCCCTCGGAAGATTTTCGCCTGGAAGATAACCGGATTTCCGGGGCTGAATGGCTTCCGCTGCGGGCAAATGGCGATTTTATAGACAAAAATAAAAATACGGAGCTCGCTTCTGTTCCGGATTTCTCGACACGTTCATTTGATCGGAACGGACTTCGTTTTTCACTCGATTTTGAGCTTCAGAAAGTGCATTCCCAAAAAATCACCGTTGAAATACCACTTCTGTATTACACCGGTTATCGTGCCTGCCTTCTCACGGAGGAATATGGCGAGCAGCGCTTGCCTGTGAGCCAGGGGCCGCATGGACTAACCTCCGTAGAAATAGATCCGGATATCCGCCAAGGGACTATCCAAGTCTGGTATCAGAAAACGACGGCCCAGATCGTGTCGGAATTATTTAGTTTGTTATTAGTCATTTTGATCATCGGATTTTTTGTGCTCAGAAAAAAGTTGGTGACCGCAAGCCAGCCATTCTCTCCTTGTGCGAGATCAATTCGCTGAATCCTGATTTTCTCTCGAAGAATTCAAATTCAGCAATTGCCGGATTGAATGGCATATCAGCGGAATCGAAATTTCTTTCCGAAATTTCATGCCGTTGACGTGAGCGGTCTGCGGTATTTTAAGATGCAAGCGGATCCTTTCATAATCCCGATCCATTTTGCGCTGTGCTTGTTATAATGGAACCAGTTGTAAATACAACCCTGGTTCCAGTTGAGCCAGGATCCAAGGATTGATCCGCGGTCGGGTATATCCGCCGCGGCAATCAGATTGAACTAACAAAGGGAGGAAAGTTTATGTATAACCTCTTAATTGGCGGAGCCGCCGGCCAGGGGATTGAAACAACGGCTGCTGTGCTGGAAAAAACGCTGAAACGTTCTGGATACAGTGTGTTTACCATGCGGGATTTTATGTCCCGCGTGCGTGGCGGTCATAACTTCTCCACCATCCGGTTCGGCACGGAGGTGGTGCGTTCGCACAGTGACCAGCTAGATGGTATCATCGCGCTGAATGAAGAAACTGTCCGGCTGCATCGGGACAAACTGAATGAGACAGGATTCATCCTGTGTGACACAAAACTGGCGATTGATGATCCGCGTGCCATTCAGCTGCCCATGGCTGAGATGGCGCGTACCATCGGAAATCCGAACGTCACCGGCAGCATCGCCGTCGGCGCGATTCTGAAATTGTTCGCCACCGGGCTGGACCTGGTCGAGCCTGTGCTGCGGGAGTCGGTCAAAGAACAGTATATTCCGGTGAACATTCAGGCGCTCCAGGAAGGTTTCAACGCGGTGGAAGAACGCTTTCCGCATTTGGAAGGTCCCTTTGCGGATTGGATGATTCTTTCGGGCAACAAGGCGCTGGCCTTGGGCGCGCTGGCGGCCGGGCTGAAATTTTACTCGGCTTATCCCATGTCTCCGTCCACTTCGATTATGGAATATCTGGCTGAAAAAAGCGGCCCGGCTGAGATTGTGGTGGAACAGGCTGAGGATGAGATCGCGGGGATTAATATGGCCATCGGCGCCTCTTTTGCCGGCGCACGCGCCATGACAGGCACTTCCGGCGGCGGTTTTTCCCTGAAAGTTGAAGCGCTTGGCTTGGCTGGGATGATGGAGATTCCGCTGGTGGTCGTGGATGCGCAGCGTCCGGGACCGGTGACGGGCTTGCCGACGCGCACGGAACAGAGCGACCTGAAATTTGTCATTTCGGCTTCCCAGGGAGAGTTTCCCCGTATGGTGATCGGTCTGCGGCATCATGCCGACGCCTTCACGCAAACAGTCCGCGCGTTGAATCTGGCCGAGAAATACCAGATTCCGATCATTATCCTGACCGATCAATACCTGGCGGACGCTTCCGCGACCGTTGCGCCTTTTGAATGGGAGAAGATTGAACGGGTCGAACCGGCAGATCCGTCCGGGATCAAGGGTGAGTATCTGCGCTACCGGTTTACCGACGACGGCATTTCACCGCGTCTGCTGCCTGGCCAATCCGAACATCTGGTCATTGTTGACAGTGACGAGCATGACGAGCGCGGCTGGATCACGGAATCGGCTGATATGCGCCAGCGGATGATGGATAAGCGCATGAAGAAATTGGAGAAATTAAAAGAGGAATTGCTGGAACCGGATTTCATCGGCGCGGAAGACTTCGAAACCTTACTGATCGGTTGGGGATCGACCTACGGCCCGACTGAAGAAGCGGTGAAATTGCTGAACGAAGGGAAAGGAACTGCTGCGGGAAAGACTGCTGCATTGGTTTTTGGGGATGTTTTCCCGCTGCCGGAACGTTTGCTGCGGAAACATGCCGCCCAGGCCAAGCGGATCATCAATATTGAGCAGAACGCCACCGGGCAACTGGCCGGCTTGATCCGCGAAACCACCGGCATCACGGTTTCTGCCAATATTTTGAAATATGACGGACGCCAGATCATGGCTCGTGAAATTGTGCAGGGCGTTCTTGCGGAGGTGAAGAAATGACAGATAATTTTTCTACGTACGAAACAGCCTGGTGCCCGGGCTGTGGTAACTTTTCCATTTTGGATTGCCTGAAGGCAGCGCTGACAGAGCTGGATTTACGTCCACAGGATGTGCTGCTGGCGGCCGGGATTGGGCAGGCAGCGAAAACACCGCAATATCTGAGTGGAAATGCCTTCTGCGGACTGCACGGGCGTTCCCTGCCGGCGGCAGTGGCGGCGAAGATTGCCAACAACAATCTCAAGGTTATCGTGAATACCGGCGATGGGGATTCCTATGGCGAGGGCGGGAACCATTTCATTCACAACATCCGGCGCAATGTGGACATCACCCATTTTGTGCATGACAACCAGATCTATGGTCTGACCAAAGGACAAGCTTCCCCGACGACCCTGGAAGGGCAGGTCACACCCGTTCAGGTGGATGGCAGCCATAAT
>CALCQT010000539.1 GCA_937894825.1 uncultured Anaerolineaceae bacterium | reverse complement strand
TTGCTTTTCCTGCCGGGCTGAATGCTGCCGGCGCCGGGATTTTACGTGGATTCATTCCGGTGGAAGGGCATGATTTTCGGACGGTCGGAGCGCTTCCCTTGGGGATGGCGCTGCTGGTCTATTTCGGCACGGCGCTGATCTTTTTCTTTGTTCGCCTGTCGAGTGCGGTGCGAACGCAAGACACAGTGTTGATCGTCCGGATGGGCGGCGTTTTGTTGTTCTGCGTCCTGCTGGGCGTTTTGCGGCAGGGGATTCTGATCCTGCCCTGGCTCAGCCTGCCACTGTATACTTTCGCACTGGACGGATTGTTCGAGGTGCTGGACCGTAATCCGGCGGAACGGCGTGATCCGTTTTATCTGCTGGCGGTTGTCATTCCATTCGGATTATGCGGTTTTCTGTACTTTCGCGCCACGGAGCTGATGCGGATCGGCGATGTCTCGCTGCCGCTTTCATTCCGCTTCAACGGACAGTTGCTGACCCTCGCACTGACCCGTCTGCAAGGATATTTGATCCTGATGGTATTTGCGGTGCTTATTTTCGGCATTTTTATCCCACTGCTGCTGAATTATTTCAGTCCGGGTCGTGTCCTGCCGGGGCTCATCCGCGGCTTTCTTGCCGTCGTAGCTGTTACGCTGCTAACCGGTACATGGGCGATGGCCGGGCTGCGTACCCAGGCGGATCATCCGGCCGGAGAGAAACCGGCCGGGCGGCATGAATTGGCGCTTGGTGTGCAATCCAGCCCATTGACTTCTCCTTTGAGGGGGTTGCTGCAGGAGATTGGTTTTAAACAGGATGGTTCTGAGGTGAGCGCCGCGGGTCTGGTTGCGGTGGCGGAAGGATCCGAGCTGCGGGAGGATGCCGCGTTGCGCTGGCAATTGCATTCTTTTGTGAATGCAGGCTTTTCGGCGGTGACTGATTTGCAGACAGATGCGCCATCTTATGTTATAACAGAGGCTGCTGCGGCCGAGGCGCCTCTTTCCGGTTATGTCGGAATGCCGATCCGCTGGAAAACGAGCGATGACTGGGCATCCTGTTCGGCGGCTGACTGGCTGCGCTGGTTACTCTATCGGGAACAACGGGATGATTTTTCGACGCTGATTTTCTGGCAGAAAACAGATCTGCTTGCCGGTGAGGGCCAATAAACTCAGGACGCCGGTGAAAATAAACAACATGACATATTCGTTGATCAATATTTTGTCGCGGTCTGTACGGCATAATATTGATCAGTATCTTCTTCAGGGTTTTTTTGGGAAATAAGAACCAACTAATGAAACGAGGAAACAAACGCTTTATGAAGAAACCTTCTCAAATTGCCATCGATGGTCCGGCTGCTTCCGGAAAGACAACTGTCGGGAAGCTTTTAGCGGACCGGCTTGGCTTTCTTTTCTTTGACACAGGCGTGATGTACCGCCTGGCGACGCTCCATGCGCTGAAGAAATTGGGACAGGTGGATGACGAAGCGGCCGTAACGGCGCTGACACGCGAGATGGATATTTCATTGCGTACGAATGAGCAAACCGGTGAGACCGAAGCGCTTTTATTTGGCCAGCTGGTCAACGGTCAGCTGCACTCGCCGGAAGTGGACAAACAGGTCTCGGTTGTTGCGGCCTATTCCGGTGTACGCGCAGCCTTAACCGAGCAGCAGCGCCGGATTGGGCTTTTGGGTGATGTGGTGATGGTGGGCCGTGACATTGGGACGGTGGTGATGCCGGATGCGGCACTGAAATTCTTCCTGCTGGCATCGCCGGAAGAAAGAGCCCGGCGGCGTTCTCAGGAGAATCAGGCCAAAGGGATCGACAGCGATTATGTTGAAATTCTGCGGGACATTCTGCGCCGGGATGAACTGGATTCGACCCGGACAATAGCGCCGTTGCGTCCCGCGGAGGATGCCATTCTGATCGATACGGATCAGAAGGCGCCTGAGGCGGTGGTTGCGGAAATGTTTTCGCATATCACGCAAGCGTTGACTGCCTGAGCACACAGCGATGTAAAATAGGATTAGGATGTAAACGAAGATGACAATATCTTTCGTAGAAAATAATACTTTGACACCCACATCAAATATGACTCAGGCGTAAACATAACAGGAATTACGTTTTTATCAAACACGGACAAATTTATGGATCGCGAAACGGAGAAGAAACTGAAGACGGTTTTAGACACGGCACAGTTCCTGCGTCCGCTTTCTGTTCGTTTGATCCTGAATGAAATGAACGAAAAAATGGGTCAGCGTTCGACAGAAGAGTTGAAAAGCTGGTTCAGCGGCATGAACACTACCGTTTTTCAGGAAGTGGATTTTCAGTTTTACCGGATTATGAAGAGTCAGGCGTCCATTGTCATCCCTTCGTTGGAGCAATCCCGCCTGTTGGCGCACTTATCCCTGGGGGATGCGTCCGCCATTTTTTTGCCGCTTCACTCGGAGCAAGGCTATTGCGGCTGTTTCTGGGGGTGTTTCCCATCCGCAGGTTTTGACGAGACGGCTCAGCGCGCGTTTGAAGGCCTGCGTGACTGGATCAATGAAATCATTACGAACAGTTTGCGCCGGGACCTCAGCATTCAAGCCACCGCGAATCATTATGCGGACTTTTTGGTTCAATTAAATATTCCCGCTATGATCGTGATCGCGCCGGATCCGGTCAGTATTTCCAACACGTTGTTCGAGACGATGCCTTTCAAAGATAAAGTGCTGCAACTGATTCGCAGCGGGTTGGCGGCAGGTTCCGATTTTTCGGATCTGTCCGAACTCTATCATTGCGATTTTCATGAGATCAGCTTTCCGGGAGGTAAAACCGGTAAATTGTTCCTGTTCCACCCGGCGCATGAACTGCCGGAACCGCTCACTTCAATTGATACGAACGAAATCGAATATATTGAACTGATGATCCGTAAAGTCAGCGGTACATTGGAACTGTTGAAAGACGCCGGCGATCTGAATTTGATGCAGACAAATTATCGCGGCGTCGCCGATACGGAACTGGCGCGTCTTTCCCGCATTATCCAATATAAGAAAAAGCATCTAGCGAATTTCCGCAATCCGCGGGAGGTCATCTTCGAGACGACGGAGATCGGTGAGATCATCAAGGAAGTGGTCTATGACATCAAGCCAATCGCCCGCAAAAAGAAGTTGGACCTGGTGTATGAAATTGAGAAAATCGAAGGCGTCCGCTCGCTCCGTTCGCAGTCCGGAAAAATCATCGGCGACCCCTGGCTGCTGACGCTGGCGATCTACAATCTGATTGATAATGCCGTGCGCTATTCCAAGCCGGAGAGTAAACCGGTGAAGGTGGATCTTTCCTACGGTGTGGATACCTGGATCCTGCGGGTACAGGATTATGGCATCGGAATTTCTCCGCTGGATCTGGAAAAAATCACGGACGGCGGCGGATTGGTACCGGCTGAGCAGCAAAACGGCCCCAGTCTTAATGGGATTCAGTTTGTCAAATATGTGGCGAAGCTGCATAAAGGGACTTTGTCGGTTGAAAGCAAGCTCGGCAAAGGGTCGCTTTTTACATTCGAAGCGCCGTATTATTGATTCTTTTCATCCAAAACATACTTCTGTAGCTTGCCGGCACCAACCTTTTTAAGCAATCCTTTGGCCACCATTTCGCGCAACAGGACGACAGCTGTGGCTTGCGACACATTGAGCGCAGTCTCCACATCGCTGCGGGCGATTGAATCTTTCTTCTGAAACAAGGCCAACACTTGTTTCTCCCGTTCATTGATGCGAGGATTTTGTTTTGCCGTAAGAGAGGCAGATGGAATATTCATGTTGGGTAATGTGATTTTAAAGGCATTATTTGTTGCCTCAACCCGGGGTTTAACAACAGTATCCTCATAACTGCCTATAATTCTGGGTATTCCGATACCATAAG
>CALCQT010000538.1 GCA_937894825.1 uncultured Anaerolineaceae bacterium | reverse complement strand
TGGATGGCGCCGAGGCAGAGCGGCTGCGGGCGCTGGCTGCGATGGCTGATGTCACGCAGAGCAAGCTGCATGTGCAGGAGTTGGAGCGGTACTCGAATGCGCAGAACGCCAAGATGGATCTCAGCGGGCTGATGGGGATGGTGCGTTTCGAAGGGGATCTGACGCCGTTTGTGCCGTGGCTGTTCGCTGCGCAGGTGCTGCACATCGGACGTAACACGACGTTCGGCATGGGCCGGGTGGAGTTTGCGTTCGGGGAAGTAGATGACATGTGCGAATAGACAGGTTGCGTGAATGACATTTGTTTTGGCATCTCAGATATTCAAAATTCGAGGTTGCTTTTGTATAGAATATAGTTTATGCTTTGTGTAAAAAGGTAGATAGAAATTTTTATATCGACGAAATTATACAATGCGGATTGAACAACGAGAAAAAACTAAACAATTTTTCATTGCTCAGGGACCAATTCTTTCACGGGCGGATCTGGTTGGTCAGGGAATCGGTGACCGGGGCTTGCAGGACCTATTGCAAGACGGCAGTATATTTCGTGTCAGGCAAGGCTACTATCAATGGAATGTGGCACATGATCTGTCGGATTTTGCTGTCATACAAGGGATCGTTCCGGAAGGTGTTTTCAGTTTGTTTACTTCGGCAGTGTTTCATGATCTGACGACAGTGAACCCAATGCGCCTGCACATGACAATTCCGAGGACAAAACGAAAACCGATTGTTCCGGATTATCCTCCGGTTGATTTCTATTACATTTCCGAAGAACTTCTAAAATTGGGGCAGGTTGTCCGAGATGACGATGGTGTAAATATCTGCGTTTACGATGCAGAACGAACTGTCTGCGACTTTTTCAAATATCAGAATCGGACGGGAAAAGATGCCGCAGAGGAGGTCATCAAAAATTATCTTAGAAGTAAAACGCGGAATATTCAGAAACTATATGATTATGCGGAAAGGTTGCGGGTTCTAAAACACATAAAAAATTACACGGAGATTCTGGCGTGAGCAAAGCGGACAGTATCAAAGCGAAACTGAAAAACCTGGCGGTCTTAGAGAAGAAACCGTACGATTATATGCTGACGATGTATTGTATGGAGCGGCTTATCTATCGGCTTTCAGTTTCTAAATATGCGAATAATTTTGTGCTGAAAGGCGGGCTTTTTTTATATGCGCTTCTTGATGAAGAAGCCCGTATGACTAAGGATGTGGATTTACTTGCTTTACAAATCAGTAACTCGATTGATAATATTCTGAAGATTTTCGAAGAAATCCTATCCTTTGAAGCGGATGATGGCCTGATGTTCAAGGATGAAGCAATCCGAAGCGAACAAATTCGTGAAGATGCTGATTACGAAGGAATTCGGATCAAATTTGATGCATACCTTGATCGAACAAAAATAGCGCTGCCCATTGATATCGGTTTTGGGGACATTGTTTCTCCGGATGTGCAGATCATATCCTATCCGGCATTATTGACTGATGAAAGGATATTAATACGAGCATATTCATTTGAATCCGTTGTTGCAGAGAAATTTGAGGCGATGGTATCTTTGGCACAAGCCAACAGCCGAATGAAGGATTTCTATGATATCTATCAATTGAGCAGGTTGTTTGATTTTGAAGGCTCCATCCTAAAAGAAGCAATTCTGCTAACTTTCAAGAGACGCAAGACAGTATTTCAGAATGAACCGATTGTGTTTCAGAACGGATTCGTCCGGAGTCTGGAAAAAGTTGCTCAATGGACAGGTTTTTTGAAACGAATTGAAGCGGATTCTTCGCTTGAATTTCAAACTGTGATTGAAAACAATCGGATCTTTCTGGAACCGGTTTATTTGGCTATTTTAGCCAATGAGCCTTTCTTCTGTCGATGGAAGAAGGAGAAAAGGGAGTGGGTTGGGCTCGATTAAAGAAGGTGATCTAGGTTCAGAAATTCTTTGAAAACACGCGCCGACAGGAATAATTGAGGGCCGCATCAGGTTGGCGATAATAAATTCTGGATATTACTTAATGACAAAATGGGATTCAGATTTCTCTCCATTCGGGTGGAGTTTGCGTTTGTCTAGTTGATGTGATTATCGTCATGTCGTAGTTATTTCTTAAAACAAAGATTGGATTGTCTGAATAGAATATTCTGTTTCCTGATTAGTTAGAGTATACTAACGATAAAAATATACTCAGAAACAGAGGTATCTCCTTATGCTGAAAAAATTCTTTGAAAACACGCGCCATCCGGAAGGGTTGGGCGGACGCATCATGCTGGCGATGATGAACTCCGGACACGTCTCCATGGCAAAATGGGGGCTAAGCTTTCTCCCCATCCGACCTGAACATCATATTCTGGACATCGGCTGCGGCGGCGGCGCGAACATGGCCGTCATGCTCCAGCAAGCGTCAGAGGGAAAAGTTTGCGGGATCGATTATTCGGCGCTGAGCGTAGAGAAAGCTATCTCCGTTAATCAGGATGCAGTTGCCGAAGGACGCGCCGAGGTCCGGCAGGCCAGTGTATCCGAACTCCCTTATGATGCGGAAACGTTCGACATTGTCACCGCCTTTGAGACGGTCTATTTCTGGCCTGACTTTCAGAACGATTTGCGGGAAGTGTACCGGGTACTGAAACCGGGCGGCGTGTTTTTCATTTGCAATGAAGAGACCCGGCAGGATGGGGATCAGTCGCCAGCCAAAGGGTTTGAGAAACTGCTGTCACTGAACGTTTATTCGCCGCAAGAGTTTCATGTGCATCTGACGGGTGCCGGGTTCCGGGATGTGACGATCCATTATGCGGAAAAGAAAAGCTGGCTCTGCGTGACTGCGGTAAAACCGAAGACGTTCGATCCTCTGTAAATTTGCAAAATATCAAACAGACTTTCGACTTTATAACGATAAAGAGCGTGGCTTATTCTTATTTTGGAGTAAGCCGCGCTCTTTTTTTATAACCCAGTCTGTTGATAACAGCGGAAGGGAGGCATTACGCTCCCTGAACCGCGCGACGAATAAAGCCATCCGCGGCTTTCAAACGTGCGCGCGCCTCATCCGGTGTCACACCGGCCAGGTGGCAAACGATGGCCGTCTTCGTCTCACCGTCACAGCGTGCCAGCAGCTCGGCAGCGGCATCCTCACTGATCCCGCAGGCTTTGGCGGTGATGCCACGCTGGCGGGCGATCAGCTTGCTGTTGGTCGGGACAACATCCACCATCAAATTGCCGTAAACCTTCCCCTGGCGGATCATCACAGCTGTTGAGAGGATATTCAGCACCATCTTTTGTGCCGTACCGGCCTTCATGCGGGTTGAACCGCTGATCACCTCCGGCCCCGGCACCGGCAGAAGTGCGATATCCACGTGATCGGCCAGTTTAGCCTGCGGGTTGCAGGCCAGTCCGATCGTCAACGCGCCTCGTTGGCGGGCCTCATCCAGTGCGCCGATGACGTAAGGCGTACTGCCGCTGGCGGCGATGCCGACAATGCTGTCGTTTTCGGTAACGTTCAGCTCCCGAATCTCCTGCGCCCCGAGCAGGTCGTTGTCCTCAGCGTCCTCCACCGCGTGGAGCAGCGCGCCATAGCCGCCGGCGATGCGGCCGGTGACGAGTTCCGGCGAGACGCCAAAAGTTGGCAGCACTTCGGACGCATCGAGCACGCCCAACCTTCCGGAGGTGCCGGCGCCGAAGTAAATCAGCCGACCGCCTTTGCGCATGCGTGCGGCAACGGCATCGACCGCCTGCGCCAATTGCGGCAGGATGGCGGTCACCGCCGGCTGTACTTTGGCATCCTCTTCATTGATGGTCTGCACCAGCGCCAGGGTGCTGAGTTCGTCGATTCGGGCGGTATTCGGATTTTGAGCCTCGGTTACATGGGCAGCCGGGTTGTCCGTTTCCGGCTTCAGCGGGGCGAGCGTGATGCTGCCCATGATTGCCGGGTGGCGGGC
>CALCQT010000537.1 GCA_937894825.1 uncultured Anaerolineaceae bacterium | reverse complement strand
GAAGTCCTGACCGACAAGTTTTTCTGGATCTCGTTCTCGAACACACTGGTTTATACTGCCGTCACGGTTCCCGGGCAGATGATCATCGGGCTGTTCATTGCGATCCTGATTAATGGCATTGACCGCTTCCGCGTCACGTTCCGGGTGGTCAATTATCTGCCCGTAATCACCTCATGGGTCATCGCATCGCTGGTTTTTCGCTACATTTTTAACACCGAAGGATTACTGAATTATTTTTTTACCAATATTGTGAAAGTTTCGGAGACCAATATCCGCTGGCTGGATTCCCGCTGGTCCGGGTTGTCCATTGCAATGATTCTGGGAATTTGGAAAGGGATCGGTTGGAATATGGTCGTATTTTTAGCGGCGTTACAGCAGGTGCCGGTGGATCTATATGAAGCCGCCGCCATTGATGGCGCGAATGCGTTCAATAAATTCACAAAAATCACACTGCCCAGCATCAAAGGGACGATTCTTTTCGCCTGGATCATGCTGACGATCGGCGGTTTCAACGTTTTTACCTCTATCAAAATGATCACGGATGGCAATCCGGCGCATCAAACGGACACGATGCTGACCTGGATGTATTACAAAGCCTTCAGCACCGGAAAATTTGGCTATTCAGCGGCACTGTCGTTCATCATGGCGCTTTCACTGGGTATTTTGGCGGTTTTCCAGTTTAAGGCCATGAAAAACCGGGATCTGGAAGAAAGGAACCGGATATGAAATTTCAAAAACGCATCCCCACGATCCTGCGCTATTTTCTGCTGATTACCGGCGCCGTGATTTCTTCGCTGCCGATGCTTTATATGATCAGCACGGCATTGCGGCCGAACGGCGCTTTGTATGAATATCCGCCGCGCTTTTTTCCAAAACTGGCGGATGTGACGATTGAAAATTTTCGTTACATTATTGCGCAGAGCAAGTTTTATCTGAATTTTCTGAACAGCGTGTTTGTTTCGGTCAGTACAGTCGCTATCGCCGCATTGGTTTCGGCCGCGCTCGGCTTTGTCTTGGCTCGCTTTGATTTTAAAGGGCGAAAATTGCTCTTCGGCTTCATTATTATCACCATGATTATTCCGGGCACCACCCTGATTGTGCCGCAGTTTGAACTGGCGGTGAAAATGAAGGTCGTCAACAAACTGTGGGGGCTGATCCCCTTTTACGCGGCCTGGGTGATCCCGTTCTCGACCTTTATGATCAAAGGTTTTATGGAGAATATCCCGCAGGAGATCATGGAAGCAGCCTATATGGATGGGGCGGACGTGTTCACGGTCTTTTTCAGGATTGCGCTGCCGCTGGCCAAGCCGGCCATCGCTTCTGTCTCGATCTTCAATTTCCTGACGGCCTGGGAAGAATACCCTTGGGCGAACACAGTGATCAATGACAATTCATTGCGGACGCTCCCGATCGCCATTGCCGGGTTTTTCGGACAGCATCAATTCACGCAATGGGGTTATGTTTTCGCCATGTCCGTGCTGAGCCTGATCCCGGTGGTGCTGGTTTTTGTTGTATTCCAGAAGTATTTTGTGAAAGGATTGACCGCCGGCAGTGTGAAAGGGTGATGCCGGATGGGCATCATTTTTTCGGCTTGAAGGCAATCGGGAAGATCGGCTCCTTGTGAGCGGACGGTAACCGTGATAAAATCTTTCCCGTATTGGAGAGATGGCCGAGTGGTTTAAGGCGCTTGTCTTGAAAACAAGTGTGGGGCAACTCACCGTGGGTTCGAATCCCTCTCTCTCCGCAAATTATCACCTTTCAAGCTCTTTTAATTCCTCCTGCAGCCCTTTTTGAATTGTTGCCGAAAAATTAATTCCGGCTTCCTTTGCAGCTTCATTGAGCCATGATGGAACTGTAACGTTTACGCGAACTGCGCGCCGGTCATTCTTACGTCGATACGCATCGAAATCGATATCAATCATCAAAACCTGATCATCAACGGATCCGGCCTGTACGGATTCCAACGGGGACGGTTCCGGAATCGATTGATGCAGATCGTCTTCCAACGACAATCCTGTAATACCGATCACATCCCGCGCCATAGCCATGGCCTCTGCTAAATCTTCTCCTTGGGTATTTACGTCGAAATCAGGCACATAAACAAGATACCCGTCATCCAACTTTTGAAACACCACCGGATAAACTTTTTTATCTCCTTTTCCCATTTTGTTCCTTTCTTTTCACGCTTTAGAAAAAATGTTGGGGTGTGCCGTTGCTATTTCTGCAGCAAAGCTTCAAAAAGTGTGCCAGTTGAAAAGACGATGATTGAATCAGAAAAGATCCAACCATACATCTATTTGATCGGACAATGATGGTTTATCTATTCCTCATACGGGATACGGAAATAATCCAAATATTCTTTGAATTTATCCTGTGCAGCAAGACAGGTATCCCGCAGATATCCGCGTGTTGACTTCCATTCACGCAGACCACGATAATAGAATAGTTTCAGTTCCTCGTCGATAATGAACGGTACGATATTATTCCGCAGGCATTCCTTAAAAAGGATCAGTCTGCCAACGCGGCCATTGCCGTCCTGAAAAGGATGAATGGACTCAAACGCATAGTGAAATTCAATAATATCCTCCAGTGTCTTACCTTTAACCGCGTTATAGGTCCGCAGCAGTTCTTTGATTCGAGCAGCTACCTCCTCTGGCGCCGCGGTGTCCTTTCCACCCACCTCATTCGGCAGCTTTTTGTATTCACCGATGGCAAACCAATCCTTTCGGGAATCACTGGTACCGTTCTTCAGCGTCCTGTGAAGCTCCTTGATGAATGTTTCTCTGAGAGGTTGGTTTGTCTGCTCGATGACCATATCAATACACTTGAAGTGGTTGGCTGTTTCCACGATATCGTCCACATTCATTGTGCCGCCATCCAACCCGATGGTATTGGTCTCAAAAATATACCGGGTCTGGTCATGTGTTAGAAGGCTTCCCTCCATGTGATTTGAATTGTATGTCAATTCAATCTGAACCTTGTGATAAATGCCGCCGCTGACCTTCCCTGCTTTCTCAAGCCGTAAACGGTCAAGCAGCGTTTTGGGTTCGCCGGTTTGCTGATTTGTGCGTTTAGGACGTTGTGCGTTTTCAGGGATGTTCATTTTTCTTTCCGTTTCACACCCAATCGTCCTTCGTCAGCAGCCTTCTGGATCCGTTCCGACGCCAGCGGCACTTTGCAGGCCGTCTTCCCCATGAAAACCTCCACCTTCCCGATTGCCCGCGCGACTGCGGCAGCTTCGGTGTGCAGCGGCAGATAGGAAAGACCGACCGCGATCACGAAATTGTTCATGGCATAGCGCGTGCGGTTCGGCTGGCTGTGAATCGTTTGAGCCACGTGATCCAGCATTGCCGCGATCTTGCCCGGTGGGAAAGCTTCGTCCGGCAGCCTGCCCAGCAATTTGCAGTAACAATGCCAGCCCGCCGACATGGGAAATTCCATGCCGCTTGCGATCCAGCGGTCCGCCACGGTCTGAGCAAGGTCACTCTCTGCCAGCGCACCGGCCACGGTATAATCGGCCAGCGCGTGAAAATAAGCTCCTTCGATCCAGCGTTCAAAGTCCGCTTCCGTCATGCGCCCGGGATCGGCAATCAGCCCGGCAAAATACATCGCGTCATAGTTGCCGCTGGCGTAAAGCGCATCCGCCAGCGTCTGATCTTTCCCGATCTTTTTGGCCAGCGGCTTCATTGCGCCGGTCAGCACCCCGAAGAGCGGTTCATGCGCGCCATGGGCGAGATAGGTTTTCCGGGTTTGTTCAGTGCCCAGCGCTTCCAACGCCTGCATGACCTCTTCAAATGACATCTTGATCACTCCGAACTCTGTGCCTGCCGGAACAAATTCCGGCTTTTATACCCGGCCTTGAGAATTTCGATCATCTCCGAAAAGCGCTTTTCCTGCGTTTCCGCGGTTTTGGCGCTGTAAACATCCCGTGCCCAGTCTTTTTGATAGCCGGATGTCAGTTCGTCATACAGTGTAAGGATTTCCGGGTAGGTTGCCAGCCGTTCGCGCAGCTCCGGGATCTTTTCGACATAATCTTCCACACGGCTGCTGGGTCCGGATCTTTTGCTGATCTGTTCCGGGTCATTTTTAACGCCTGTGATTGTGAACACGTCATTCAGGGCGACCATTTTGGCAAACTTGAATGTGGTTCCGGGCAGAAAACCGGTTTCCATGTCAACGCCCAGGTGCGGAAAAATCGCATCCCGATCAATATATTTTTCGTATTGTTTATTTCCTTTTTTGGGATAGGCAAAATAGAGATAGCCCGTCTTGGTGAGACGCTGATTTCGAAATGTCTGATCTGCGACGGATTTCATTTCATCCAGGTCAAAAACAAACGCCAACACCAGGTCATAGTCGCCGTTCGGGACCGTGTCATAGGCAAGGTCGTCGAACTCTTTTACAGACTCCGGTTTGTTTTGTAAAAGGATTCGCTTAAATTTTCCTAACATCAATTTTTTATATAGAGCCGCGTCCGTCATGGCATCTCCTGAATTGATCAGCTCTCCGAATCTTTCTTCAGCTGCTCGTTCCAATATTCTGTCCGTTCCTCAAAACTGACCTCGCGATAGACCTGATGAAGCAGCCACAGATGTCCGAACGGGTCGGTGAGCATGGCATTGCTGACTCCCATTTCCGGCATCTCGGTTACCGGCTGAATTTCGGTGAAACCAAGCTCCAGCGCTTTGCGGTAAGTTTCCCGAATATCCGGTACGACAACGTTCAGCCAAAATGGCTTGCCCTCTTCCGGTTTGGGTGCGAACATGCCATAGTCGGCATTTTCATCCAGCAGGTGGATTCTGGTCCCATAAAGCGTGAAGACCGCCTCGTTCAGCCCTTTGTCAAAAGCGGTCACCTCAACTCGTTCCACATTGAAAACCTGTTCATAAACTGAGAGCGCTTTCACACTGTCAGAAACAACCATATCGATTTCTACGCCGATCATCGTATAACCCCTTTTCTATGTGCTTTAAAACATTTTATCATCCGGCGCCAATTGTTGATGCCAGATGATAAAACCTTGTTGGTGCACCGAATCGAATCTTACAGCATTTTTTTCAACGCTTTGTTCCGCAGCGCCAGCGGTCTGGCTAAAACGATAGTCCGGAATTGACGCCCAAAATACCGGGATGAGACACTTGAACCGTATATAAAAAGCATTACCCTTTGTTGTTCATATTGTATCGTTTGTGCACGGCAACAGTGATAAAATCTTTCGCATATTGGCGAGATGACTGGATGATTTAAGGTGATTGACGTGAAAACAGGTGTGGGCACTCGCCTATGGTTCAAATCCTTCTCTCTGCCAGAAAAGAATAAAATGTTTTTTGAAAATGGTGAGGAGGATTCTAAAACGAAGGTTTGGTGTGGAATGATTGGGTAAAAGTGTCTTAAAATCTATCTGTTGACCTTGGCTTTTTAAGCCATTATGTGCGCGTTGCTGGATTTGGTGTATTCAATCATATAAAGAAGGTATAACATGTTTGAAATCCCTGAGGTGGATTCGGAGCCTCCCTTATGCGTAGGCTTGACTTATAACCTGAAAAAACACTCCGTTCCTGGAGCGTCACTAGACGATCAGGCCGAATATGACAGCATGGATACTGTTTTGGCAATAAAGACCGCTCTTGAACGGCTTCCTTGCCAGGTAACCCTGATGGAGGCAGACGAATCGCTGCCGAATAAGCTGATCGCAAACAAACCCGATATTGTTTTTAACATTGCTGAAGGTAAGTACGGAAGGGGCAGGGAGGCGCAGGTGCCTGCCATCCTCAGTTTTTTGGGTATTCCGTTTACCGGTTCTGACGAAACCACGATGTGCATCTGTCTTGACAAGGCTTTGGCCAAGAAGCTGGCGGCCCGGGAAGACATCAAAACCCCGCGGTTTCGTGTGGTTGGACCCGATGGCGCCGGTAAGGGGCGGGTAGGCTTCCCCGCGATTGTCAAGCCCAATGCCGAG
>CALCQT010000536.1 GCA_937894825.1 uncultured Anaerolineaceae bacterium | reverse complement strand
GCGGCCCAATGACAAACGGCCGCTGAAATTCAGCCGCCAGCTCAAAGCCCAGGCTGCCGTCAAACAGCGAGTCATAATAATCCAGTGTCATGGGATAGGTCAGCGGAATGCGGGCCGCGCTCCAGATGCTGCGCTGACTGGGCAGGATCAGATAATCCGCCTCGGAAAGGACATTCAACAGCATCTCTTTTTTGGATTCGCTGTCGCTCCAACGCACTTCATTACTCAGCCCGGTATACAACTGACCGAAAGGATCATAGCCGTCCAGCGCAAATGGCAGGCCTTCATCCCAGCTTTCGTTGGCCAGCACAGATCGCCGCAGCGTCAATCCCGGGCCGGAGAGCAACTCTGCCGTAAATGTATATCGTTCTCTGGGAAAGAGCACGACAGGGTTTATATCCACCGTAACGGCGCTGTCGTCCAGTTCTTTGGGAAGGGTGATGGTCGTCTCGGAAAGCGTCTCGCCGGCCTTCAGAATGCTTATTCGCAAAATCACCGGCTCGTCTGTGATGGCAGCAACTTCGTCGGCCAGCACATGCGGCATGGTCAACGCTGAGATTTCAAAATCTTTCTGCGGTATAAAAGCGATTTCGTACGGAGCTCCCACGGAAAGGCGGACGAATTGCGGAGCGGACAATGGAATTCCGCCATTCTCGCCACTGACCGTGTCCTGCCCTTGCAGATGAAACAAAGCGGGGATATTTGAATAGATCCAGCGGACTGCTTCCACCCGGCTATGTTCCTGGCCATAAATCGTTTTGACAAACGTGGTTGACCAGAGCAGCGTTCCGCCCACAGCCAGCAGCCCGATCAGGGCCGGAAAAATCCGCCGCCATCCGCTACTCCGGCGCCAAAAAGTGACAATCCCCCAACCAGCCAGCAGGCAGAAAGCCGGATAGACCGGCAGCATATAGCGGATGCACTTGACAAAGCGGGTCCCCATGAAGAAGAAGAAGAAAAGCGCCCAAATGAGCGGGATCAGCAGCGCTTTCCACGTGCGTGATTTCTCCGCTCCTCTTTTCGGAACGAAAATCCGGGAAAGCGCGAAACCGGCCGCGATCCAGACGGCAATCCCCAGTGGAAGGCCCATTCCATAGAGGACCATATTAGCCAACGGAAAAATCACCGGCGTCCGCTTGGCCCATTGTTCCGATGGCGGACCACCGCCAATCCCACTGGATTCGCTGATCGATACCAGCATGCTGTCCAACCAATCTTTGTTAGGCTGCCAGGTGAAGAAAGTGGTGTTTCCGGTTTCGGCGCGGAAACTCATTGGCTGAAAAACGCGGAAAGTCAGCGCCATGATGACCGCGCTGAAGGCGCAGAGGAGAAAGCTCAGCCAAATCATCTGCTGGATTTCTTTTTTGGAACGGACGCGGTTTTCCGCGACTGCGATAAACACCGCCACCACGACCATGAGTCCCAGGATGGCCAGATTGATTTTACAGGCGATGGTCATGCCGAGAAATAACCCGAACAGACCGCCCCAAAGCCAGGCTTGTCTCGTGAGACGCAGGCTGCCATCCGGCGCATTTTGGATAATTTGCAGGCGGGAGATTCGCACTGCCGCGTAGATGGTCAGCATACAAAAGAATACCGCGAATTGATCCACCGTCATGAAGTGAGACTGCTGGATTTGCATCACAGCCAAACTGCTGAAAACCGCGCTGAGAAGTGCGATTTTGCGGTCATGGAACAGCATTTTGGCGATGGCGATCAGCAGCAGGATGGTGCCGACATCCATCAGCGCGTTGACATAACGTCCGGTCTGCCGCAGTTCACCGTATCTGGTCGTGTTCAGTGCTTCGGCCGCCATTCGGATCAACAGGATCGGCAGTTGTCCCCAGCGCATCCGATTGTCCGGACCGTCCTCAATTTTATCTCCGCCGAGATCGTATTTGTTGTAGGGGCTGAGCGTCGATTCCCGGGTGTTGAAATAGTTTTCGATGGAGACCGGAACGGAGAGTCGGGTCAGCGTGTTCGTCAGCCCATATTCGTCCGGATGCAGCAACGCGCCGGAATCCCAATTCATGTTGTAAAAACGGTACCCGATCCCGAGAAGAATCAACAGGATCAGGATCAGATCAAGCAGACGAGAGAGAAATTTTTCTTTAACCATTCTTTTCCATTACCAATGCATCACAGCCGCTGGCGTAGTATCCTGGCCAGAGGCCCACTTCTGCATATCCGGCGCGTTGATAGAGGTGAATTGCGTCGGAATTATTGGTGTTGACGCATAAGCGCATTTGAGGAGTGGCGAGTTTGGATTCACAAGCGCGGAGCAGCGCAGTTCCGATGCCCTGATTTCGATATTGCGGGAAAACACCCAGGGTGATGATCCAGCCGGTGTTTGCCTTATCACGGTCGAATTCGGCGGCCGCAAATCCACAGAGACCGGCCTCGGTGATAGCTTTGCAGCGGATGGTGCTTCTGGATGTGAGCTTCCAGATGACATCCAGCACGGACCAGGCGTCATCGGAAAAACAGACTTGCTCCAGGCGCAAAATATCGGAAAGATCGCCAAACCCGGCTCTTGAAATCATAAAACACATACGCTTCATTTTATCGTACTATTCGATCTGCTTCAAAAACAGCCGTCCCGATCTGTATGGTCCGCGTGACTGCGGGAAAATAGCTGACAGGGATGGCCTGTCCGTCATCTTTTCCGCGTTTCTGCCGATTGCCTCAGGGTATAATCGTGGAATGATTCGAATTACCCGGCTTGATAAAGAAATTTCCATCACAGAGGCAGAATTTTCCCCCGGAGAAAAGTGGCTGGTGAATGGCGCGATCCTGGAGGGCAAGGATTTTTTTGTTGTTTGGGATACTGCCTCCTACCCGAAAGATGTCGCAGAGATGAAGGCTCATTTTTCCGGGAAGCCCGCTGTTGCGATTTACAGTCACGCTGACTGGGATCATTGTTGGGGAACCTGCGGGTTCGAGTTCAACCATGTCATCGCGCATGCAAACGCTGTTCTGCGTTTTAATGATGAATTGCCCGTGACACTGCGGCAATTTCGAAATGATCATCCCAACGATTGGCGGGGTGTCAAACTGGTTCCGCCTGATTTCACCTTTGATGAAGCGATGACGCTTTCGCTGGGATATTTCTCATTAAAGCTCTATTATTTCAGAGGGCATACGATCGACAGTATTGTCGGATTTATTCCGGAAAAGGGGCTTTTGTTGGGCGGAGATTCTGTCGAATCCGTTCCTGTGATCAATGATCCTGGCAATGTTCAACCCTGGCTCACCAATCTTGAAAGATGGATGCACCGCGAGGATGTTGTACAGGTCTTGCCGGGACATGGCAAGCTTTGCGATGCTTCCATTTTTGCGGAAAATCATCGTTATCTGCAATCTTTGCTGGAAGGTCATCCGGTGGCTTGCCCCACCGGGACAGAATTTTATAAACAGATCCATTGGGATAATTGTAAACGAATGGGGGTTGCGGTTGCGTAATGATACTCACGGCGAGGGGATTCGCCGCAAAGCTTCTCTCTCTTATGGCCTCCTTCTTCTGACATCCATCCTATGGGGAAGCGGTTTTGTTCCTCAGAAAATTGGCGCCGATAACCTGTCACCATTTATATTCAATGGCATCCGTTATACAACGGCCGGGATCGCGATTTTCTGTATTGCCAGATTCCGGTTGCCCGCTGAAAAAGCGGGCCGCAGGGTTACGATCCTTTCAGGCTGTATCCTTTTTGCGGCCGCTACCATGCAGCAAATCGGAATGAAGTATACAACGATTGGAAACGCAAGTTTCATCACGACAATTTATGTCGCCCTGGTACCATTCCTGTCATTTCTGTACTTCAGAAAACGGATCCAGCGCAATTCCTATATTGCGGCTTTTCTGGCGATCTGCGGTTTGTATCTGCTCAGCACTTCCGGCAAATCCCTGGATCAAATGTCGATTGGAGATGTGATCGTGTTTCTCGGTTCGGGTATATGGGCGACGCATATCATCACCGTTGGAAAAGCGGCGGAAAAGACTGACCCGATCCAGTTCTCTTCCGGACAGTTTTTGGTCTGCGGTGCGTTAAATCTGATTTTCTGGGGATTTTTCGATCCGACAGAGACGGGGGATGTGCTCAATTATTGGCCGGTGATTCTTTATTCCGGAATCATTGTTATTGCCGGTGGTTTCACGCTGCAAGCGATTGCGCAACGGAATGCTGAAGAATCAAGGGCTGCGATTATTCTTGGGCTTGAGGCTGTTTTTGGCGCTTTTTCAGGCGTGATCATTTTGCATGAAAGTTTTTCCGGAATCCAAATCGTGGGAGCTGTCCTGATTCTGATCAGTGTGGTGGTCGCGGTGAGGGAAGATGGTGAATCACCGGAAACAGTGCCTGTGTCGGCCGTTCAAACGCTAAACGAAGCGGGTGAGTAAATAATACCAGGTGTGGCTGAACAGCAGTATACAGGCGCGATACACCGCTCTTTATCCGGATGTAGTAATCTTTTTTTTAGTTCGTATGGCAAAAACGTTTCTTTGCCCATCTAAAGGTGAAGTCTTTTTCGGATTTCTTTCTTCAGTTTGTCCGGGGCAAAAATCAACAAACCGAAAACAATCATAACATCCGTCAGTGCGGCGAGCATGTTTGGCCAGGGGACCCGCCCCCACTGAAAAAGAATGTTCAAAAACGAACAAACGCCGATCGCCGCCATGAGCACTAATGTGAACAGATAATTCTGCCATTCGACCCGATAAAGGACTACAAAAAGCGATATGGTGATTGCCACTGCGATATATAAAAATGGATTCACATAAGTTATCGCCCAACCTTTGGCTCCGAAGAGCGAGTCAATCAGCAGAAGATATAGTTGAACTCCGACCATTTGCGCAATCAGCATATAGTTCAAATTGATCCCACCTCTCAGTGGAAGCCCCACCAGCAGCCAGAGAACAATGATTCCGCCGGCTACGGGCAAGGACCAGAAAACTCCACGCCAGACAGTCAGATTTACGATCAGGCAGGTCGCCGTCGTAAAGATTGAAACGAGCAAAAAAACTTTCGCCAGAAAGGTTAACTTTCCAGGTTTCTTTTTCTGTTCGGATATCACAGGGTATAGCGGCGGCGTATCGAATTCACTGATCACAATCAGCGGTTCGTTACATAATGGACAAAAATCCGTGTGCGTATTGACCTGTACATCACATTGCTGACATTTTTTCATTGTTTACCGCTATTTTGATTCGATTCGATCGTGATGGGGAGCCGATCCGCGGCCAGAATCCGAAAGAATGCCTGCTCTACAGAAGCTTCCCGAAGCGAAGAAGAAAAGGTGCAGGACACGATCCCATTGGAAGAACAGATGCTGCAGTTTAAAGGCACCCTTTCCGAAATGCTCAGAGAGAAATCAAAGCGGGAAATAAACGGCGCCATCGATTCAGGCATTTTTATAACTCCCAGGTTGGAAAGGCTGCAGGTAAACAAATCATCACCGACAATTCGATGGACTTGTTTGATCAGCGCCTGCTTAATATCCAGCGGAACAACCTGTAAAGCCGTGTTTTTTTCCATTGACACATTTGGATTCATCCGGGCTGCAATCAGGTCTTTTCGGATCTGACTCTTCATCTGGGTTTTGACAGTCGATAAAAGGATATCGAATCCGGTTTGCCTGTTTCTGAATCGTTCGCCGACATTTACAAAAAAAGAAAAATTCCGCAATGTTTGACTGGGAAACAGGTTTCGTAAATTAATTGGGACGGAAATTTTCACGATCTTATCCGGATCACTTTGTCCGTTGTCAACAACAAAGAAGGCACTGAGTAAAACCGCTGTCAGATACTCCGTAACGGTCGCCTGGTATGAACGGGCTTTGTTCACCAATTCTTCCGCCGGAATCAATCCATGAATTAACCGAAGTTGATGCTCCAGCAGTGTTTTGCCTGAAAGATGATAAGCCTTTTCTTCTCCCCGGCTGCTTTGGAGATGTGGATCATAATAACGATGGAAACTGTTCTCAGTTTCCTCCGGGTCTGCCGTCTGCTCCAGGGTGCGGATCATCCCGGATGTCTGAACGGTTTTGCCCTGGAGCAGAAGATAGTAATAGATCAGGGTCTTGAGGAATTCCAGTCCACCGCTGCCGTCAGTAATTCCATGGAATATTTCAAGGTTGATTCGCGATTCAAACCAGGAAACCTGAAAAAGAAAATCATTGTTCTCTTTCGGGTCAATCAACTGGCAGGGATGAACCGATTCCGTTCGAATCATCGGCAATTTTTCATTTGTTTCAAAATAAAACCAGAAAATCCCGCGTTTCAGGCGGACATTAAAGGTCGGATAACGCCGGATCGTTACGGTCAATGCCGCCTGCAGAATTTCGGGGTCAACCGGTTCCTTCAAAATGCAGCTCAGACGAAAAACGCTTGCCTGTTTCGGTGACAGGATCGCGGGATACAGCTTGGCCGCCGTATCTAATTTGTACCAGGTGTCCTTATTTTGTATCGTTTCCATATTTTTTGTCGCAGCGACCCAATCAGCATATTCTGAATCTCCAACCAAATTCTCTGCAGTTTTACTTTCATTTTTCGTGGCTTACGATTTAATTCCGAGGAGTTACGATTGTTCACAGGAGGTAGCGGATTCTCTGTTGTTCTCAAATATTTGCGCTGCGTACAAAAATTTGGGCATCCCCCATTTTTCGGATATGTCGAACTCTTGAAATTACCGTCCCTCACTGGGATGTTCATATTTCTCAAAAATCGACTATGATAAAATAATTACTATCATATCATAATCGTCAACCGAAAGGATTGGGAAGGAATTTTATGAAAAACCACCGAAGATCAGTCAACAATTTTTTAATCCTGGTCTTTTTTGCCTTATTTGCGGCTGGCTGCCAGCATGTTCCTCAGGATCCGACCAACACACCAACCATGAGTGAAGAAGAACTGATGCAGGCGGCACAGGAGACAGCGCAAGCGATCCTTTCCATTACTCAGACGGAGGATGCACTGCGGAACCCCTCGCCGACACCGGAACCGACCGCTACGGAGCCCCCACCGGCTACAGCCACCAGCGCGCTGCCGGCAATGCCCCCCACCGCAACCAAAGAAACGTTACCATATTATTCTGTGGGTAATAAAAGCTGTCTGGTTAAACAGATCGGCGGCGGATCACAGGCCGCTTATGTGCCTTTTGATAAGCTGTATCTGGAAGTATGTTATGAAAACCAGGGTTCGGGTACCTGGGATGCGAACTTTTATGCACAGGTTACTCGGAATGACGGCGGTTCGACCAACCCGGAACGGGTTCTGCTGAACAAAACGGTATCGAATGGTCAAAAAGCTTGTTTCAGCTTCAATCAGGGTATGGCAGGGCATGAATTAGGGGATCATTATTCCACTTTTGCGCTGACAGATTCCAATGGAGCCATTTTGACCAACGGTTACCAGAGTTGCTACTGGACAGTGCAGTAAATCTCTGGGATTCAGATCAGAAAAAACCTCGTATCATTGTTTGGTGGCTTTTTCCAAACAATGATACGAATTTCTTTTATAGGGTAAAAATTCTTCCTTCCGGGAAAAACAAAAAGCAAAAATTCGGGAATTGAAATCCAAGCGAGAGGTTTATGAAAAATAACGTACTGATTCTTACAATTGTAGTTTTAGCTGTCACACTGATTCTCAGTTTTGGCGCGACCCTGCGCCCGCAGTTGACGGTCGATGAACAGGATCTGATCGTTGAGGCTGTGATCCAGACGATTGATCCGGAAGGGATGGCGCAATCTATCGCGGCAACAGTTGAAGCCAACGTGCTGAAAAAAATGGGCGAGCTGATGGATGGGACGATCTCCTCAGACAACGCCGGAGCTGAAACTGCGTCCATTCCGACGCCAGCGCCGACCGTTGCAAGTACATATAGCGGCCTTCATGCCCGGTTTGTCAATTCCTATGCCTATACCGTTGGCGAGGATGAGGGCAGCGCCGTCACGGTTCAGTCCGAATATACGCCGAATGTGTTATTTACGATTGATGTTGTTTTTGAAAATGACGGCGATACCGTCTGGCCGGCCCAGGTCGAAATGCGAAATGTGAGCACCTCCGGGACCTACACCGGGCATCGGGCATAGGTCATTGTCGACACTACCTATGATCCGGTTGTGCCGGGAAAAAAGCGTGCGTTTTCTATTGCGGCCCACGGCAGCGAGGATCTTGGATATCATACATTCTATTTCCAGCTATATGACGCGGTTTCCGGCAGCTTGATCCCGGGCGGAAGCGGTTCTTTCAGTTATCTGGCGAAATAATTGTCCGGAATTTGATCCAGGAAAACAAAAGGGAGTGGTTTCCTCAGATATCGCTCCCTTTTGTTTTGTCTATTAAGTCTGCATTTTATTATCTGGCCGCTTTGCGAAATCCTGTGATGGAATCCCAAATGCTTCCCAAAAAGGCCGGAGCACCCACGATTCCCCAGGTGCCCCATTGCCATCCACGCATAAACGTCGTCAGGTCGATTTCCAGAATTCCTGCAATCAAAACAAGGAATTCATGATTAAAAAAGGACGGAGTCAACAGGATTGCACCCAGGACTCCTAAGGATAGGATATTTTCAATGGAATTGATGATTGCCAACATTTGATTCCATCTTTGATAAATCAACTTCAGAATGGCGACAATCAGATTTAAACCGGCGCTTGCCAGCAATAAAGGAAGAAATTGGCGGTATGTATCCGGATGAAACATCGGAATGATTCTCCATCCGCTTTCTGCTTTTATGTATGCGCCGATCAAACCGGGGAAGAAGCCGAAAACGATGATGAAGATCAGTGTAAAGATGATCGCTACAATGGGATCGCTTATCTCAATTTGATTCTTTTTTGATGGGATGCTATCTTCCAGATCGGACAAGGTCCATGCTTTCCCGGTATATGGCCAGCGGAACCAGGCGTTGTTTATCCTGTCATTGATTGCAAACAGGATTGTTATCCATGTAAAAGCCTGGAAACCGGCTTCGAGAATGAAAATCAAAGTTTGCAGAAGGAAAGTTATGAACAGATTTCTTTCATTTCCTGCGGCTTCGGATGTGATCATGGAAAGGATTGTGATTAACGGCGCGATACAAACGATAACAGTCAGTACGATCTTCAGCACAGAAATATAACTATTGTACAGGGTTGGACTAATCAGGTATCGAACATCTTCGCGATATTTTTCCGCCAGAACAGCCGGATTCCCTAAGGCCAGAAGCGTTTTTTCGACGTCTGCTTCTGAATAATTATCGGGTAGCATGTCATCAATGCTTTCCCGCAGACTTGTTTCAACATCCTGCTGTTCCCTTTCCGGCAGCCTTTTGATGACAGTATAGACATATCGGTCAATCATTTTCATTTGCTTCTCCAAGAATTTTGTTCATATTTTGGGATAAAATCCCCCAGTTTTCCTTCAGTCGTACGAAGAGCATTTCTCCAGTTGGGCTAAGTTTGTAATATTTTCTGGGACGGCTTTCTGCTGTATCCCAGTCACTGAGCAATATTCCCTGTTTCTCAAGCCGCCGCAGCATCGGATACAACGTGCCGGCGTCAATTTCCACCTGCTTCTCTGCAATGTTCTGAATCAGCGAATATCCGTATTGCGGTTTTCGTAATTCACTCAGGACGATCAAGGTTAAAGTCCCACGTTTGAGCTCTGTGTCGAAAATTGCAAGCAATTCATCCATCTCAGGCATAGATCACCTCCGACACTTATTATACTGTACGATATACAATATTAGAAAATAAAAATATTGATTAATAATTAATAATGTGACAGATTTAATTAAAATGAACAATCCTTGCCTTCATGCGTGATCCTCATTGCTGTTGAAGGCTATTCCGGTTCATACATTCACGCATGTTTTATGGTGATATCCGAACTCTGGGCAGACAAATCGGTTGATGGTTTTATGGAGAGATTGCTATATGCAGAAAAGATTCAGAGCAATAAAACACGCGAAACCCGAAAATTCCCGTCATCCTTGTGAATTTCATGGGAGCCTGGCCTGGCCAGGTACCAATTGACGCCGAGCGGAAGATTCTGATTGGCAATGGCTCTGAGAAGCACAAATTTGCCAAAATCGCCGATATCTCCCGCATATCTATCTTGCATGTTTGAACCTCTAGCTAAAGCAACACTTTTCGATCCGGACCCTTATAATCGAAAATCGTAGATCCCGTCAACAATCGGATAGACTTTGCCGCAGGCAATACACTCCACGGATGAAGGCGACTCCTTCAATTCGCCGCTGCCGCAATTAGGGCAGCGGAAAAATTCGTTGATTCGGGCCGGTCCTTCATGTTCGACCAAGATAGATTTCAGGAAGACGCTGGGGCTTAGCAGGAACCCGCTGTTCAGAATCTGCAGAATGGACTCGATTCTTAACATCCAATCCAGGTTTTGTTCTTTCTTCAGCGAGCCGATGCGCAGGTTGGAGACCGCCAGCTTTTTCTGGACGTTGAAGCCATGGGATGCCAGCGTTTTTTGGACTGCGGACGGATGATTGTCGAAATTGAGCTCGACAAATTCGACCTTTTCCTCTGTGAAGGGGCTCCAATCCTGTTTACCGGTGAGATATCGGAAAATCGCTTTCAGGTTGCGTTTATTGGCGAATTCAAGAATGAAAACCGAATTCTTTTGGAGCACACGTTTGATTTCGCGGATGGCTGGATCAATATCACTGAGATGGTGCAGGACCCGAATCATAGTCGCACCGTCAAAAACGTTGTCGGCAAATGGGAGATGGTATACATCGGCGGCAACATACCGGAAACGTTCGGATTTTCCCAATCGTTCCTGGGCCTGCTGCATTTGTGTCAGTGCATAATCCACCAGAACAACTTTTTTATAACCAGTGTAACGCAGTGTATTACGGCCGGCGCCGGCGCCGATTTCGAGCATCAGATTTCCCGACTCCGGCAGTAACCGTTCGAGAGCGATCTGCTCGGATTGGTCTTCATAGGCCCGTTTCCCGTCCCCCCAAAAGGCGGACTGGTAATCGGATTGGTCATAATTACAGAATGAAGGCGTTTGTTCCTTTTTCACGTACTGCGAGTCCTCTACCAATAAAATACGTCCGGATAGGATTTCCGGCGGCACCCGGATTAACCACCTTATCGCTGCTTCCTCTCGGACCTGACGAGGTTCGTTGGCATCCGCCGCGCCGGTCCCACCCGAACGCCCATTAAGAATACCTTATCCGTGGGCAGGTGTCAATCGTCAGATAAAAAGTTTGTTGTTGATCAGCGAAAAAGTCATCCCTATAAGTAATCAGCGAAAATGACACCCTCAGTCATGAAGTTGAGATAATGAAAGGATGAAAATAAAAATGAGAAAAATTTTTTCATCGGAGGGTGTGGCAAAATCAGGTAAAATCGACTCAGGAAGATCCGGCTGGATCATATTTTCATGCTCCGCCGGATGAAAAAGGGGAAAAATGAGAAAAAATATCCTGACAACGCTGGTTTTATCGGTTCTGGTTTTGTTTTCTGCCTTTCAGGTCATTGCAGTTTCCGAATCGCCTGAGGTCATGTATTCTGAAGCGGATTTTCGTAGTTTGTTTGACAGAGTGAAACGGCAGCTCAATGATGGCCTTGCGGACTCGTTGGATGACTTCGAAAGTGAACTTTTTGCTTCCGTCTTTCTGAAAACCTGGGCGATCCATGAATATGAGGACGCGACAGATGAACAATACGATCTGGCTTTCAAGGCGCTTTTTTATAGTGATATCTTTCTGGGACTGGCTACCGAACTGAAAGATCCCTCGGATCGGGACCCGGAGACATTGTTTCTGATATCCTGGCAAGCGCTTGATGAGGAATATTATGATCTTCTGCGCGAAACATTGGATGCGACGGCGGAAGAAATTGCCGGGATTGCCGCCATCCGGGAAGACATTGAGCGGATAGCTGATAATCCTTCATCCTATACAAGCGCAGAACGGGAGACGGTTTTACAGGCAGCTTATGAAGAAAACTATGCCGCAACAGCCCTCCGCGCGAAGGCATACGCCGGTCAGCTACCTGATTATGAGACACTGTTTCCTGATGCTTCGGATTCGCCATTCAGCTTTGATTGATACGGCGTTCCCTGCATCGTTCCAGGATTTGGACATCAATTTGGATGTCAAAAGTAGAAAACTTGCGTTATTCAAATCATCGGGTTCGTTTTTTCTATACAAATGTTGTAAACTAATAAAGAGTATAGGTGATTTTTAATACCTCGAACTTTCAGGCTGATTTTTTTGCCGATTGGAAGTGATTCGCAAGATGGATCTGCTATGCGATGAGGGCAATTAATTATTATATTTTGGGGGAGGTTAGATATGAACTATTCGTATGAGTATGATTACGGCGTTAACAATGGCGTGGGCCTGGCCGTATTGTTCGGGATTCTCTTTTTCTTTTTGATCATATTTATTATTTTGGCGATTGTGCTCAACAAAAGCATGGCGGACGCGGCACAGATCAATGGCCGGATTAATCAGACCATCGCCGGGTTACCGGAAGAAAAAGTCGCCTTAATCAATTCTCTGTACATAAACGCGAAAAAGGAATTGGGAACGGCGCTGCTGCTGGCTTTGCTGCTGGGCAGCATCGGCGCGCACAAAATTTATTTGGGGCGGAAAACAGCCGCAATCCTGTTCCTTTTGTTTTCACTGACCGGTATCCCGGCGATCATCAGCCTGTTTGATGCCATCAACATGCCGAGAACGATTGCCGAATACAATCAGAGCATTATCGATTCAGTTACTGCGCAGTTAGTCGAACGGTAAACCATCGCGAGCATTAACTTACTATTCAGGATTGTTGGGAGACGTCAAAAGCAAATCGGTCTTTTATGATGACTATCCCGCAGGGACGTGCTTGTCTCTATCTTTGAAGGACAAATTTTTACTTTTAGCATTCCTGCCAAAGAAGAAGTCTCGAATTTCAGCGGAGTTGTGTTTCGGGAAACCGGAATACAGCTCCGCTGCTGTTTATCACGCGCTTTCCGTCAATGGGTCGGGAATTCTGCCACCGTATGATAAAATTCGGTAGATTTCATTATTGAGGGAAGACAGCTATGGAACAGGATTCAATGTTATCGCTCGAAAAAATCGTCGCGCTTTCCAAACGGCGCGGTTTTGCTTATCCAACCTCCGACATTTATGGCGGATTGACCAGTTCGTATGATTACGGCCCGTTGGGCGCGGAACTGCTGCGGAACATCCGGAATTTGTGGTGGCGGGAACTGATCACCTGCCGCGAGGACATGATCGGGATTGATTCACAGATATTGCTTCACCCGGAAACCTGGGTGGCCTCCGGACATGTGAACGCGTTCAATGACCCATTGGTCGAAGACAAGGTGACGCA
>CALCQT010000535.1 GCA_937894825.1 uncultured Anaerolineaceae bacterium | reverse complement strand
CGAAGATCGTGGCGGACAATCCGAAAGAGGTGGCTACCTATCGGGGCGGCAAGGACACGCTGATCGGCTGGTTCGTCGGCCAGGTGATGCGCGAGATGCGCGGCAAGGCCGACCCGGAAATGGCGAAAGTCATTTTGGAAGAACTGTTGAAGGCTGAGTAAACGTTAATGAAGGGGTTATTTTTTTGCACAAAGCGCAAAAAAATAACCCCTGCTATAGATCCAAGGATCCTGATTTTACCCCTGGAAACATAAACTTGCTAATACTTATACCCTAACAGATTCCAGTAATTTAACCAGAGCACTGTTCCGGCAAAAGCAATCGTTACGACCGCATAGAAAATTTTGTCGGACAGCCGTACGGAACTGATCGGCAAATACCGGATCAGCAGGAATAGATACCCGACGCTCAGGACGGACGCGCAGATCAACAACGTCAGCATGATTTTTGCCAATGGAGACACACCAAAGGCGAAGGCGGGAAACCCGGCCACCCGTTTCAGAAACAGCGCGTAGAGCAATCCGGCGATCCCGATCAGAAAGAGCAGCGCGACCAGGCCGCTGAGTTGCAGCGGATGCCGCTCCCCTTTGATAAACTTGACCCCATTGACGATCACTGTGGCTAAAAATAGCGCGATATAAGCGGCCAGCAAAGATAGTTGGACCCGGTTGGATTCAAACCAGGGAATTTTGACGAACGCGCCATGGTATCCCGAGCCTGACGTGAGGCTGGTAATCTGATGGGACTCATTTTCCTGAAAGGCCAGATAGCGTTCGGTATCGACCCTGCGGAACAGGAGCGGCTCCGTTTCCGCCCAGGCGCTTTCATTGGGGAAACCGCCGTAAACATCACTTTCACCCATCACGTTCACGATCAAGCGGCCGTCTTCAGCAGCTGTGACTTTCAAATCTCCCATCGCCAGCGCTTCCGCTTTCACCAGCGTATTTTCGGCTGTCTGCGCGGGGCGGTAAATTCCCTCGAAGCGCTTCAGATCGGCCGGCGTTGTTTGCTGCTCCGGCAGATTCTCTGCAGCGGGAAAGAACTCGTCCAGAAATACCTCGTTGAACGCATCCGCCATTTCGTCGCCGCGGGTGTTTTGGACGAAAAAATAAGCCAGATTCTGCTCCGGCAGCAGGAAAATCTGGCTGCGGATGCCGACGCCGCTCCCGTCACGAATAAGTCCCGTTTGCCCATTGCGGAAGAATTCCATGAAGCCGTACGTGATTCCGGGCAGCGACGGATGCGGGCTGTATTGCCGGGTCAGCATTGTTTCCACGGTTTCTTCCCGCAAGATCCGCTTTCCTCCGGATTGGCCCCGGTTCAGCAGCGCGATGAGGAACTTTCCCATGTCTTCGGCGGTGGTACTTAACGCACCGGTTGGCGCGGTGCTCACATACAAAAATTGCGTCGGAACAAACTGACCGGCGGCATCATCGAAATTATAGATCCCGGCGATGTTTTCCTGCATGGATTCCGGAAGCACCTGATAGAAGGTGCTGTTTTCCATATCCAAAGGCGTAAAAATATTGTCATGGATCGTTTCTTCGAAAGGCGCGTGGGTCACCTGACTGATCAGGTGGCCGGCCAGTGCCGTACCATATCCCCCGTAGGTGATCATACTGCCGGGCTCCTGAACCGGTGCGTCCAGATCATTTTTCAGGACAGTCTCCAGTGGGAGCAGCTCGTCTGGCGACTGGACGAAGGTGCCCAGATCCCGGGTTTCGAAACCGTCGGTATGCGTCAGCAGATACTTAATCCGGAGCGGTTCCTGATAAGGATTGTCCACCTGGAAAGCGTTTAGATATTGGTTGACATCGTTATTGACGTCGATTCGGCCCTGTTCCGCCAACTGCAGCACGCCGGTAATGGTGAAGATTTTCGAAACCGACGCCACTCTGAAGACGGTTGTTTTCGGGTCGACCGGAATTTTTTTCTCAATATTTGCATATCCGTAACCCCGGGAAATCAACGGTTTGCCATCCTGAATGATGACGATGGCGGCTCCCGGAATATGATATTCGGACATCTTTTCTGAGAAAAAATTGTCCAGAAATTCGGATAATACCAGCGGATCTTCAATCATATTGTTCTCGGATTCCGCCGAAACCTGGTCGTATTGTGAAAAAAAAGAAATCGTTACGATGAATAAGAAAAAAATAGCCGTAAAAAGAAATTGCTTCTGCATTCCGCTCCTCCTGACCTGTTCAGGAAGAGACTTTTTTCTTTTCTCTCCCCTGGATGACCCCGGCAATCATTTGGTCGTAATCCATGAACACTTTATCTACGGAAAAGAAGGCCGCTCTTTGCACCAGAATTTCTCTTGCGGCAAGATTGGCGGGTTTATCCAGTTCGGAAAGGATAGCTTCAACCATCCGGTCCTTTCTCCCGAGCGGGATCAGCGTCCCGTACTTACCGTGATCCAGAATTTCCGCCGGGCCATGCGGACAATCAACGGAGATGACCGGCGTCCCGCAGGCCAGTGCTTCAGCCAGGGCGATATTGAACCCTTCATAATCCGAGGTGCAAAGGACGATGTTGGCCCGTTTCATAAATGGATACGGGTTGAGAGTGGCGCCGGGCAAGCGGACCGCGTTTTGCAGGTCCAGATCCCTGATTTTCTGTTCCAGCACGGGGCGTTCATAACCTTCTCCCAGGATGATCAGGCGCGCTGACCGGGTTTGCAGCACCTGATGAAAGACTTCCAGCAAAAAAGGATAGTTTTTTTCCCGGGCCAACCGGCCGACGGAAAGCAATACCGGAATGGATTGGTCCGCCAACCATGGATCTTCCGCCGGTTCTTCTTTGAGACGCCGGATGGCTGCCAAATCAATCGGGTTATGGATCACACCAACTTTTGCGGAAGCGACGCGCAGTGTCTTCTGTAGATTTTCAGCTGCCCCTGCGGAGACGGCGATGATTCTGTCCGCCAGTGGATAGAGCAGGCGGGAGTATTGCACCAGCAGCCATTCTTTCCCCCCCTTGGCGAGATTATTCAGCGAGATCGTGCTGTGTTCCGTTACGATCAGCGCTGTTGGAGTTCGAGACAGTCGTTGTGCAAGGATCGCGATATTGTTCAGGTGTGTCAGATTGCTGATCAGGACATCGGGTTTTTTATCTTTCAAATAATTGATTAAAGGGAATAAGCTCTGTGTGGTATGGGTTTTCCTGAAATTGACGATCGTAACGCGCGAATCTACCTCTTGAAGCAAAGGGCCGCTTGCGTTGACCAGCACCAGATCGACAGCATAGCCGGCCTCTGCAAAGCAGGGCAACAGTGTGACGACCATTTTCTCAGCCCCGCCGATTCGTAAATCATAGGAAAAAAAAGCGATTTTTTTCATGGTATGAGCGTGATTTTCGCTGATAGCTGAATTCCGGATAATGATTCCCCCAAACAAATAAAAAAAGACCAATCCCTATTTAAAACATGACTGCCATACAAATGCATGGCAGTAAAATACAGAATCCAAAAAGGGCTTATTTCTTAGGAGCTTCCATTCCGTCATGAAGCTCGGTGCGACCGATTCGGTAGATTTTTGTGCCACAGACCGGGCAAGTCCCGAAAACAACTGCGCTGCCGCGTTTGTTGAACGACGGGGTCGCTCCAACGATCTCACGCTTGGCCTTACATTTTACACAGTATCCTTCCATTTTTTTTGCCTCCATTTTCTTTTTTATAAATTTTATACAACCGATAACCTGCTGCATCATGAGTTTTCTCTCACACGCCACAAGCATATTTCATAGTATATCAACAGTTATTCAAATATGCTATAGAAATCAAGCCAATTTCCTGAGAAAATTACAAAATTCAACCGTACGGTCTGAAACAGGAAGATTATCACGATAAAAAAAGGGATTCTTTTTTGTGATTGCAAGTACAATGAAGATTGATTATTTTCCAAAAATTGGAATAAAATTATAAAAAAGTTTAAAAAAAGCGCGTTTTGATAGCATAAAGTCCCGCGTTTTCGCACCTTTGGTCTTTTGGCAAAGATATTTACTCCAAAGCTGTAATTTTTCTATCATAAAAAAAATATTACAAATCAGTGAGTCACCGAAATCAGATATTTGAAGCTGAAAATGTCTTTTTTGACAATAAAACGGGATTTAGCTGGTTTTTCGGAATATGGGAAACCAGTTAAATCCCCTGGAAATCTCTTTATACCGCACTGAATCGCTTATGAATTAAACAAGTTTACAAATCCGTTCAAGTCCAAAGAATCGAAATCAACCAGTGCGATGTCTGCAGCGGAAAAATCAGTCCCTTTT
>CALCQT010000534.1 GCA_937894825.1 uncultured Anaerolineaceae bacterium | reverse complement strand
GGATTTTCTCCACCGCGGAAAGAAACTTTTCGGTTGGATTCCCTGTTTTCTCAAAATCCGACGTCATGATACTGGTCGTATAATCTTTTTTTAAGTGAATATCTGTCAAGTGTGCAAATGAAACCGCCATTTTTTTCTCCTTTTAAGGTAACCAATCCCATACGGGATATCGCAATTCGAAACAACTGGATTATAGTGGTTTGATAATTGGGGATTATGTTCCGGAAGTTAATTGTTTGTAACGAATCAATGGATCTGTCCAAGTTCGAACACCGCCGCGCTTTTTTTACATAAAAATTACTTATTGCTTCGAAAAAAGCGATATCTTTGTAGTGGAGATGAAAATTTATGCCTGATTCGAACAAACCCGCCTATACCGCCCATGGATCCCGGCAAAGGGAGCACATTTTGGAAGTGGCTGAGACGTTATTTATCCGGAAAGGGATCAACGACGTCAGCATGTCCGAAATCGCTTCTGAAGGCGGGATGATGCGGTCGACACTGTATAAATACTTCAAGAATGTGAACATGATCCTGTGGGAAATTCAGCACAGAAAAATGCTGCTTTTGGGGAAGGCACTCCAGGAACGTTTCAGTGATGTAACAACCACTTATCAACGCTATGAGGTGTTTTTTCGCTGCTTACTGGAGAGTTTTGAAGCAAAACCGGATAATATCCTCTTCTTCAGCGTATTTTCTGAGCAATATCAACTGGGAAGTGTCTACACAAGTACGGGGCCTTATGAGCAGGTGTTCAGCCCCGGCGATTTTGGCAGCAAGGATACGGTGAAAATTCTGATGCAGAATTTCCATGATGGCACCATGCGCGCGGATCTGGATCCAAAAGAAACAGCGGTCACAGTCGTCTATTCATCCGCCAATTTATTGATCGGTTATGCGAAATCCACCTGGGCGCTGCCATTGAAGTATCAGATTGAAGCGAAGCAACTGCTGAAGGCCGCGTTTGATTTAATGTTGCGCGGGTTGCATACGTAATTTGCCTTGCCGGAAATATTTTTCGTTTTTGCCCGGAAAATCAGATTCTCATAATCAATTTATATATAATCTTTTTGGTCCGGCCCTTATGCAACCATCAATATATAAAAACCATCCACCGCGTTCAGCTTCAATTTTGGAGAGAACAGGCAAAGCCCGCCCTCTCCAAAAACTCAAACCTTCACTTTTCGTGACTTCTCTTAGTAAGAACTTTGCAGAATCTGCGTGATTTGATCCTGCGCTTCTTTCATAATGGCTTCCGTATCACCATCCGTAGTAACCGCTTTTTTGATCCCGTCGGCAAATATCGCGAGGCTCTCTGTCAAGGTGCCCGCAGGCCATATCGTCACCGGAATCATCGTATCAAGCTCTTTCGTGGCCACCCGCAGAATGGGGTTTGCGTCGGCATATCCTTTGAGATAGGCTTCGTTATCCAGCAAATTTTCGCGCAACGGAACATAGCCCAGTTCTGAGGCGATAACGGTATAAGCTTCATCACTGGTCATATACTTGATAAATTCCCAGATTGCCAGAGATTTCAGTGGAGAATCGGATCGAACAGCCAGCGCACTGCCAGAATTTACCGGGGTGGCAGCTTTGTCCCCGATGCCCGGCGTCGGCTGACCGTACAATTCCCAGCCGCCGCCCGCCGAAGCTTTTGTGAAGGTGGAAAGCAAAGCGCTGCTGATGAAATACATACCGACTTTTCCCGCTGCAAAACCCTGGAACACTTCCCTTTGGGTCCCCAGCGCGGCGGAACCATCGAGATAGGTCTGCTTCCAATCTTTGAAAGCGTCCGCGATTCCCGCGTCAGCAAACACGGCGGCGCTTCGGTCATCCGACAGCATTTTCCCGTTGTTGGTGAAGATCAGTGATTGCGCGGCGTCCGTATCCCATCCGGGATCCGTCGTAAAGCCCAATCCGGGAAGACCGGTTTTTTCCTTGATGGTTTTTGCGGCCGCGGCAACGTCTACCCAGGTATTCAACGGCTGTTCGGGATCAAGGCCGGCCTCGCGGAAGATGGTCCCGTTGATAAACAGAATCGGCATACTAAGCGTGGAAGAAATGCCATAGGTTTTTCCGTCAATTTTTCCCAGCTCCCGAGCCGCGGGGAAAATTCCTTCAAAATGGCTGTTCATCTCATCCAGCGGGAAAATATCTTCAAAGACGGCGAGACCATAGTTCGCTCTGTTTTCGTCCAGTGAGGTAAAATCATTCTGAATGACATCCACAGGAAGCCCGGCCTGAATATCGCTCCTGGCTTTGCTGCCAACATCCGAAAGCGGATCAGGAATCGCTGTCACATGGACGCCTTTTTCCTTTCCAACAGTTTCATTGAAATCATTCACCAGACGCAGCAGCCCCTTCGGAGCTTCGCCTTCAGTGGCTGTAGCAATTGAATAAGCATAGAAAGTTATTTCGACCGGGCTCGCCGGATCCAGCCGGACTTCCTGTGCAGCCGCAGAAGCAAATGCATTGGCCGTGAATGAAAAAAACAGCGTTGCCATGAGAATCAGGCTGGATAAGATCATTGCTTTGTTTTTCATTTTTTTTCCTTCTTACAATCTGATTTTTTATCAATCACCAAAGGCATAAATTTTCTCCCTCAACGATTAAGGAACTTATTTCTGCCTGGGTTTCCTGCCCAACTTTGAAGAACTTCTTTCTGTTTTTTAACAGTTTTAGCAAAGCTGAGCCCATTTGAAAGGGTTATTCAACCTGAGGTTTCTTCAGGAGTTCTTCAGGTATCACAAATAACTGAGCCTCCGCGGGAACCGGTGTCACGAGAACAGGCACAACGCTGGGCTTCCTATTTTCGATCCGGCAAATATTAAAGGAGGCATGGTTGTTCATTACAATCCGATTTGGACTGATACCAGCACCAAACCCCATGCCGCCAGCCACAAAATGAGGTACGTTTCCGTAAAAATCAAAGCGGGTAAAATGAATATGCCCGCTAAAAATCGCGATAACATCATGTTGCTCAAGAATTTCGGCAAAATCCGCGCGGACGCTGGTATCCAGCAATGGGAAGCCTGTGATCAGCGGTTGATGCAGTGCCAGAATCGTCCCCAACGGGGCGGGCACTTTCAACTGATCCTTAAGCCATTCAATCTGGCCATCACTGATCTCCCCGGCTGCCGGACGATGACCGGCGTCCAAAATCGCGATCCGCAGCCCATTCACCTCATGGATGCGGTTGTAAGGTTCTTCGCTTTCTTCCGCCAGGAAAACTTTGCGAAAAGGGATCACGCGATCATGGTTCCCCAACGTAAGAATCACAGGCAAATCCGGGAAGCTTTTCTCCAATATCTCCTTCAGGAAAACATAATCCGCTTCGTCCCCTTCATGAATCAGGTCGCCGGTGATCAAAATAAAATCCAGGTTTTCATAAGCATGGATTTTCTCCACCGCAGATAAAAATTTTTCAGTCGGATTCCCTGTCTTCCCGAAATCCGATGTCATCGTGCTTGTCGCATAGTCTTTCTTTAAGTGAATATCCGTCAAGTGTGCAAAACAAACCGCCATTTTTTTCTCCTTTCCAGGCAGCCAATCCCATATGGGATATTGCAATTTGAAACAATTGGATTATATCGGCAGCGTGTTTAGGCGACGATGCTCCGTAAGTTAATGGTTTGTAACAAAACAAAAGACCCATTCAAATTTGAGGTCTTTAGACTATTTTTTACAAAAAGATTACATATTCCATCAGAAAAAGCGATATCTTTGTATTGGAGAAGTGTATAAATGCATCATCAATCAGATCCTTCCTATACTGCCCACGCAGCCCGGCAACGAGAACATATTCTAAGTGTGGCTGAGACCTTGTTTATTCGAAAAGGGATGAATAACGTCAGTATGTCTGAAATCGCTTCCGAAAGCGGAATGATGCGGTCGACGTTGAATAAATACTTCAAAGACGTAGACAAGATTCTTTGGGAAATTCAGCACAGAAAAATGGTGATTTGGGGCGAGGCGCTCCAGGAGCGTTTCAGTGAAGTAACAACCACATATCAACGATATGAAGTTTTTTTGCAGTGTCTGCTGGAGAGCTTTGAAGTAAGGCCGAAAAACATTCTCTTCCTTAGCGTTTTTTCGGATCAATACCAGGTAGGCAGCGTTTATTCGAACACAGGAACGTACGAACAGGTCTTCAATCCCGGTGATTTTGGCAGTAAAGATACCGTGAAAATTTTAATGGAAAATTTTCACGACGGGAGTATGCGCGCGGATTTGGACCCCAAAGAAACCGCCGTCACGATCACTTATTCAGCCTTCGGTCTATTAATAAGCTATGTGAAAGCCAACTGGTCGCTCCCGATAAAATATCAGATTGAAACAAAGCAGCTGGCAAAAAACGCATTCGATCTGATGCTGCGCGGGCTGCGCGCTTAGTAATTCGGTCACAGCCAGATCCTCGCAGCGGGCAAATCTTCGCAGGCGCGTTGCCGCCCACGCTCCAAAGCGAATGATTTTCCCGATCAAAACATTAAAATTCTCTTTTTTTATCATCAGCTTCGCATACGCTGCCGCAGATTTCTGGCATCGCTTAACAATTTAGTTGTATGATTAGAATTGTGATTCTTTCGGGGCATCATCCATTCATTCATCGCCTGAATCAAACTTAAAGAATCATCAAGAGGAGATATCACATTGGCAGAAACTCAGGAAAAGATACTGCATGTTGACGGAATGACCTGCAGCGGCTGTGAACTTAAAATTGAGAGGAAGCTGCAGAAAACGCCCGGCGTCAGCGCCGTCAAAGCGGATTATGCAGCTGGGACCGTCACGGTTTCCTACGACAAAGACGCGATCAAAATTGATGAAATCGCATCGCTGATCGAAAAACTCGATTATAAAGTTATCCAAACACCGCTGCAATTGAAAAAGGCTCCGGAAACCGTCAAATTTGCCGGGGTCCTGCTCATCCTTGTCGCCCTCTACTGGATCATCAATCGTTTCGGCGGGATCAGCCTTTTCAATGCCTTCCCCGAAGCTGAAAAAAGCATGAGCTA
>CALCQT010000533.1 GCA_937894825.1 uncultured Anaerolineaceae bacterium | reverse complement strand
GCTAATACCGGCGGCCGCGTGGATTTAGCGGCGGCTGTTATTTCTGAAAGAAAGCGAAACCCATTTGGATCCCGAATACTTGGATAACGCTTTTTTACGAAGGAGGTTCTCTGACGATGTTTCAGAAAAAAATGGGAAAACTTTACGCCAGAAAAGAGGCGCTGACCGGTTATCTGATGATCAGTCCGTTAATGATCGGATTGTTTGTTTTTTTTGTCTATTCCTTTGTGCTCAATATTTATTATAGCCTGACGAATAAATCCACTTTCGGCGAGCCGGTGTTCATCGGTTTAAAGAATTATCAAAAACTGTTTGCCTCTGATAAATTTTTCAGCGCGCTCAGTAACACTTTCCTTTACGTGCTTATCTGCGTGCCCTTCGTGGTCGTTATTTCCCTGCTGCTGGCTTATTTGTTGAATCAGGGCGTTCGGGGGACCGGAATTTATCGCACCTTGATTTTTATTCCGGCGGTTACGATGCCTGCCGCGATCGGTTTGATCTGGAAATGGATTCTGAATTATAAGTTTGGCATTCTGAATTATGTCATCAGTGCGTTGGGAGGGGAGCCGAAGGCCTGGTTGTCGGACCACAAATATGTCTTATTTTCCGTTTCCGCGGTGTTGATTTGGGCGGATATCAGCCTGCGGATGATCATCTTTCTGGCAGGTTTGCAGGGCATCCCGAAATCGCTTTATGAGGCTGCTGAAATTGACGGAGCAAATTCCACGACGAAATTTTTCCGTATTACACTGCCGATTCTCTCCCCGACGATTTTCTTTGTCACCTTGATGGAAATGATCGGCGTGTTCCAGATCTTTGATTTTATCTATCTGATGATCCCGGTCAATAGCAGCGGGATGCCGGCGGCCCGAAGTTTGGTCAGTCTTTTCTATGATGAGGCTTTTGTTCGCGGGAACAAAGGGTATGGGTCGGCAATTACGGTGGTCCTGTTCCTCATCATTTTTATATTGACTTTGGTGCAGTTGAAGTTCCAAAAGAAATGGGTTCATACGGAGGGATAAATGATAACAATCAGACAGAAAAAAATCCGGAGCCATTGGGGCGCTCATTTGGTTCTTCTATTAGCGGTTGCGGTGTCGGTTTTCCCTTTTATTTGGATGATCCTGACTTCGTTTAAAAATTATGAGGAAAGCATTCGGATTCCGCCTTCCTTTTTCCCGGCTCAATGGAATCTGGTCAATTACGTCACCGTTTGGAATAAATTCCCCTTTGTCAACTTTTATGTCAATACGTTTATTGTCATGATTGTGGTGATTGTCGGCGGGTTGTTCATCTCTTCGATGGCGGCCTATGCCTTTGCCCGGCTGAATTTCCCGTTTCGGGACGGCATTTTTCTGTTCTGCCTCAGTCTGATGATGGTTCCGGGGCAGATTTTTTTGATCCCGCAGTATGATCTGATGGTGAAGGCGCATCTCAATGACACGATCACAGCGCTGATTCTGCCGCGCCTTTTCAACGTTTTCAGTGTTTTTATGCTGCGGCAATTTTTTATGACGCTGCCACGGGAGTTGGATGACGCCGCAAAAATTGACGGCTGCAGCTTTTTCGGCATTTATTTCCACATTTTACTTCCACTCATTAAGCCGGCCATGATCTCAATGGCGATTTTATCCGGCCTTTCCACCTGGAAGGATCTGATCTGGCCGTTGATCGTGAATAATTCAATGGGAAAATATACCCTTTCCGCCGGTTTGGCGCTGCTGATCGGTGAGCATACGACAGTTTATCCGAATGTGATGGCGGGCAGCTTTCTGGCTGTCTGGCCGATGATTTTGCTGTTTTTCCTGGCTCAGCGTTATTTTGTGGAAGGAATCGCCTTTTCGGGGATCAAGGGGTGATTTGCTGATGCCGCGAACGAAACAGCGATACGTTCTTGCTAAATGATCTTTCTACCGTTCAATCAAACAGCTAAAAAATAAAATTTGCCGAATTGTCCGAAGCATGGGCAGGTTTATGATAGACTTTAACCTGCAATCGGATGGCGGCAAAGAACCGTCCGACGAAACGAAAGCGCTGGATATGGCGAATCTAACTGATTATAAACTGGGGCAGGGCACCTGGCTGATGGCGGAGAATGACGCATTTTATCGCCAGGAGTTTGATGCGCTTTCTTTTGGAATTAAAAACGGTCTGACGTTGATCGACACTGCCGAAATGTACGCTGCCGGGAATGCCGAAAAACTGGTTGGCGATGTCATCCGGCAGTTTCCGCGGGAATCCCTCTATATTGTTTCAAAAGTATATCCGCACAATGCCTCAATGCAAAAGATGAAGATTGCCTGTGAAAATACACTGCGGATAATTTGGACAGTCTGAAAATAATGTTTACTGATGAAGACCTTGCAATGATTGACGCTGAATTTCCCGCGCCGTTGACAAAAACGGCCTTGGACATTTTATAGCTCTTATTGATTAATAAGACCTGGCAACATGAGAATTCAGTCGGAATTCGAAACTGATGTTCTGTTTTTTGGATTCAAAATTTCGAAACGGCGGACTGCATTTCTTTCTTTTGGCAATTTGATCGGTCAGGGTACGTCAGCAAATTAATTATTAAATTATTCTGAGATCATCCTTTTGGCACTCGCGGCGCTATCGGCAGATGAGGATGGGTTCGGGGTTTCTACATAAGGAAGTTACTATGACAAGAAAAAAACAATTACGAATGAAAAAAGTGGGATTGGAGCATCTTGACCAGTACAATCAATTATTACGCTATGTTTTTCAGGTGACCGATCGCGAGCTGAAAAGTGTCGGTTGGGAGGAAGATGAATTCGTGCGTGGGAAATCGCC
>CALCQT010000532.1 GCA_937894825.1 uncultured Anaerolineaceae bacterium | reverse complement strand
GTGCCGTCAGGCGCCCCTGATAGACGTCCGCCGGGGAAAATTCCACGCAAAAGGCCTCTAATGTCTCGTCGACCGCTTTTGTCCCCAGCGTTTTCTCCAACCAGAGCACCGCCGCGGCATTCAAATCCAGATTGATTTGCCGCCGGTAAGCCTCGATCACAGCATGCTGAATTTCATCGATCAGCCCCAGAGCATTCAGTTCTCCGGCATAAACCGGCGGCAAATGGCCTTCCCGTGTTCTCACTTCATTAATAATCTGTGCAAATTCACGGGCAGCCATAAAATCGGCAAAAATTACATTTCCATCGTAACTGAACAGGCTGGATTTAAAGCGGTAACGTTTTCTGGATTGGTGAGAAACATGGAATTCCGGCATAAGGCTCTCCTGTTATTGTGAATATCAGTTCTATTTTTTCATATACACGCCAAATGTAAAAAATGAACAACCCTGAAAGGAGGTGCAATGCACTCCCGAACACGATCTTATTCTCATTCAAGAAACGGCATCCGAAGGACTCCGCAACCCCGGCGTTATTGCTTACGCAAAATATGCGTAAACACGTTCGATCCGCTGCCGCCGATGTTCTGTGTCATCGCGACCCGCGCGTCCGGAACCTGAACCGCGCCGCATTCACCCCGTAACTGCAGCACGGCTTCCGCAATCTGGTAAAGACCGGTCGCGCCCACCGGATGTCCGCGTGCTTTCAGCCCGCCCATTGTCGCGATCGGAAGACGGCCATCCGGCCGGATGTCGCCATTGGCGGCCAGCTCCGGTCCACGACCCCGTTCCGCAAAGCCGCTCGCTTCCAAAGAAAGCGTGGCGATGATGGTGAAGGCGTCATGCACTTCGAATAGATCGATTTCATCCGGCGTAATGCCTGCTTGCGCATAGGCAGTTTTAGCGGAGTTCTCAGCCGCCGAAAGCCAGAGTGGATCGCGCCGGGTAGCGACAGCAATGGTGTCTGTCGCCGCAGCCGACCCCACAACCGGGATCGCTTGTGCCAGCCCGCGCACCTTCTCCAACGGCACGATCAGCGCCGCCGCCGCCCCATCACCAATCCCGGCCGCATCCATGACATTGATCGGGTCGCAGACCATCCCGGCTTTCAGATAGGTTTCTTTTGTGATGGCGGAGCGAAAACGGGCGTTCGGATTGTGCACGGCATTGGCGTGCGCATTGACGGAAAAGCCGGCGAAGGCTTCCTTCGACCAGCCATATTCTTCCAGATAGCGCCGCATCAGCAGCGCGTTAAGCGCGACAAAGGTCGCCCCCATGTCCCGTTCGTAATCCGCATCCGCGGCCGTGGCCAGTTCCGCCGTGATCTCCGGCGCGGGAGAATCGGTCATCTTCTCCACACCGACCGCAATGGCCGAATCCACGTCGCCGGACGCGACGGCCATCAGGGCCGCACGAAAAGCGGCCGCGCCGGAACTGCAGGCAGCCTCAACATGGACGGCGGAGGTGTGCTGCGCACCGACCCAATCGGCCACATAGGCGCCCAGATGAAGCTGGCTGTTGGCCGAACCGGACATCATGTTGCCGACAAAAATGCTGTCAACGGAGGTCAGACCGGTTTTCTCAAATATCTGCAGAACCGGCTCACCGGCCAGTTCCAACAGGCTTTTTTCCCAATTTTCGGAAACCGGGACCTGCCCGATCTCCAGAATGGCTATTTCTCGCATAAAGAATACTCCTGGATCTCAAGCGCTGCCGCACCTGAAATCCGTTCCAGTGTATGAGCGCTTTTCCCGCCGTGTGATACTCCTCTTCCGAACCGGGCCAGCCCGGCTGAGCGGAAATTAGCCCGCCGTATGAACCACGGGCCTTACAAAAGGAATAGCATAAAACGGGCGCGCTTGATGTTCTGGTTCAATTATACATTGTACGTTGTGGAAAAGGGGAATCAGCCCCATTCACGTCCCGCTCACAAACGGTCTCAAAAGCCATCAGATTTTGGGTAATATTGAAATAGATAGCGGGAATTTGTTCAGCAGAATATTATCTGCAATTGGTAAAAGGTGGGATTTCAGCCGATTTTATTAAGCCAGGTTCATATTAACACTGTAGCATACAGATAGACACCTAAGTCAGTATTGCCTCAACCGCCATAAGGTCAAGAATATTCGGAATCCATCCATATACTGATTGCCATAGTGGAGTCATATTGAGCAAACAGTATTTTTTCTGTTTCCTCATGACAAACGCAGTCGCCACATTCATTGCTTTGAGAATAAATTTCCTATTCCATCATAATCCCACTACAACGGGAGCTTCATGCAAGAAATAGTATTTGCCATCTTTTATTATGATCTGAACATCTTTATCATAAACTGCATCTGATTTATCAAATGCCTTCAGCTCTGTTTGAGATTGAATTTTTATTTTTTGAACGAGCCCGTGTTGTAATGTTTTATACTTCCACTCATCATCAATCAAAGCTGGCATTGCCGAAATTATTCCTTCTACTCCACTTTTTAAAATGCGGTTATTATCCAAATCTATATTCAAGTCTCTGACCTGCTTTTTGTGCCATTCTTCAAGAGCATTTCTAGTTTGCTCTGAGAACCCACGATAGATATAAAATGTACTATAGCTACTTTCAATCGATATAGTTTCTTTCCCTAATAAATATGTTAATTTACTAATTTCCGCAAGGACATCAACTAATACTATCTGATACTCAACAAGAATGTTAAAGTCATTAACTCTTTCCTGATACTCTTTATAATCGGGATTAGGGCTTTTTTTAACAATGTCATCTATCGTAAAATTCACTTGTCCTAGCAACTGTGCAGCAGATGTCATTAAGTTAGCTAAAGTTATGAGTTTGAGTTTTCTTTGGTCATCGCTTTCCATGATTTCAGAACTAAACTTTGAAATCTCCCCAATAAAGGTAATCACATGTAATATCCTGCTCTTAAATTCCCTGTTTTGAAAATCACTGATCTTGTCTATGTTCTTCGTTATTGTTTCTAACTTAGAGTTTATTACACACATATAGTATTGCCCGACGACTAAAGAGCCAATATTCATTACATTTGCAAAGCCATTAGCTAAACTTGTTGCCTTAGAAGCGTCTACCTTAACCCAATTTCCGTGTCCCTTAATACCTTTTGCACCGTGAAAAAAACCTCGCCAGGCACCTTTCATGTCCAAAGATTTTGCAAGTGTTTCGCCACTGGGAATGATCAATCTATATACTTCCATATTCTTAAGTGTGTTGTTTGAAACTGTTCTTGTAGCAATTTCCGTTATGATGGGGGATATTGCCGAAATCCGAGCAATTACTGTAAGGTTGATAATTTCAAATAGGCTCTTTTCGTCAATTTCAGTTGTCGTAGCCAGAAGTCCTAACGAAATAGGTATTCTGCTATTTTTGACATTTTCTTTTCCGAATGTTTGGGATGTTATTGAAATTAAGGTTGTAGAATCAGTATCCCCCCTGTCACGGGAAAGCACTTGTTTTCTAGATTTAAATATGAAGATGACAATCAAGCCAACAATTAAAATAATCGGTATTATTCCCCAAAAATTATCCATGATTCAGACTCCTAGCAACAGACATCCCAAAGTTCAAACATAGTCATCTCAAAAGAACAATATAAAATGAGCGCGTTTGATGTTCTAGGTCAATTATACAGTGTCCGCTGTGAGGAAAAGGGCATCAACCCTGGTTGCAAACAGTCTGAAAAGCCATCAGATTTCGAGAATCATATCATATTCATATCCCAGAACAGTCGCATTGCTTTGGCCGCACTGGGATACAACGGGAAAACAGCTGCCGTGGTCTAGGTCGAATCAGAAATTAAATTCATTCTCCCAATCGAAATCTGCTGACTCCTCCAAACTCTTCGGCCAGTGGCTGCACCATTGCGGTACAACGGGATTTTCCACTCTGTCGAGACTCGGCGTATAGGGTTTGATATCCAGCACCGGCGTGTGATCGTCGGCATCAATGTAAGCAATTTGAATCCTGGATGCCTGATAATCGATATGAATGATTTGCACGGCTGTCAAAGCGATCGGATTGGGACGGATTGGCGACCTGGTAGCAAAAATTCCCATTACCTCCGGAGCCTTTTTGTAAGGCTGCGGCGCCTCCAGAACTTCCCGCATTTCCTCTCGATCCGTATTGCTGAACCACCAAATAACGTTGAGATGGCTGAATCCGTCCAGAGCCTGCAAGGCCGGAACATACTTTGACTCAAGCTCGATAAACATTCCAGTCTCATTGACCCGAATTTTCCCAATCGGGCTTACCTGATATCTTTGCATAATCACTTCCCTCCTATGACTTTCCTATGGTGTTATCTATCGCTACAACCAGTGTAGTCCCTGACATCATGTGAGAGTCAAGATGGAAAATTATTTCAGGGAAAACAAATCAGGGTTCAAAAGCAGGAAAATGCTGCGATGACATTTCTTCAAGTGGAATTTGGATCTCGGTTAAATATTGCTCCGGGATGTCCTCATTCCATGGACCGCGATGAACAATCTGCCGGGTTTTCCCGGTCATCCGATACTGATTATGCTCCTGCAGCCAGCCAGTAAAGGCACGGTATGCGCCGGCGATATTCCTGAAAGCGCCATACACCATAAAACTGGCCATCAACGGCACAGGGTCCGTCTCCCGATACGTAAAGCCACTGCTGTCCGAACGCAACTTCGCTACCGGGGCGCATATTTCAATATCAACGTCTTTTTCTCTGTAGTCCGGATCATGGTAAATTGTGAAGGTCTGGTTTGAAATGGAAATGTTCATTTTTTCAGCAAAAGCTGCCATTTCTTCCCATAAAAGTCCTTCGGCGTAATAATCAGGAACCGTTCGCCGTAAAGAAAGCACCTGACAACCGGGAATCGCTTTCAGCGAAACATTATAATGAAGCGCAATCTGCTGCTGCCGGATATCCTTTTGGGCCAACTCAATTTTGGCCAGCTTATCCTGCTCGGCTTTAATCGCTGTTTCTATGGACTGCCGTTTGTTTTCAAGCAACCCGGCAATAAACTGATCTTCCCACTGATTCAGCGCAACCGCAATTTCCGAAATATTGAACCCCAAATCCCGCAAAAAAACAATCCGATTCAATTGGGAAATTTGCTCAGCGGAATATTGCCTGTAGCTGGTGAATGGGTCGATCTCCGCCGGTTTTAATAAGCCGGTTTCGTCATAATACCGCAGCATGCGGATCGACACTTGCGTCAATTTGGAAAATTCACCGATTTTGAACATAAAGTAACGCCACCTTGATATGGAATATTATATCGCCAGCCTGTTGCCACAAAATTCGATTTGCTTTTATAAAATTTCGCAATCGTTTGTTGAAAACGCAGCGCTTGCCTTATTTTAGAAAGGAAAACAATCACATCTTTTCCAAAATTTTACTTTTCGGTTGCCCATTATTAATGCTATACTTTTTTACGAAAAAAATTCCGGTTGGCAATTAGCGATAATTGTTCAAGTCTTGAGCTTCAGGGTGGAGAGCTTCGAAATAAAAAGCTTTCCACCTTTTTATTTCGCAAAAATCTAAGCGAAAAGGTGAAATAAATGTCATTCTCTCAAAGTATTCTGACCATGATTTTCTGCCTGGCGATCGTTTTCCTTGTGCTGATCGCCCTGGCCGGCGTGATTCGAATTATGCATCGCGTAATTCGTGAGATCGAACAAAAAGGCCGCTATGGTACCCGTCGTAATACACCACCAGGAGAGTTTTTCGGATGAGCTTGTTTACAGAATCTCTTATTAAATTATGGCAGGCATCCGGGTATGCCGCGTTAACCTGGCAGGCAGTCGTGATGATTCTGATCAGTTGCGTTCTGTTGTATCTCGCGATTGCGAAAGAATTTGAGCCACTCCTTCTTCTGCCGCTTTCATTTGGCGTGCTGCTGGCGAACCTGCCACTGACCGGTCTCATGGATGGGACCTCCGAACCCGGCGGATTGCTCTACTATCTGTATCAGGGTGTGAAACTGGGCATCTATCCCTCTCTGATTTTTCTTGGCATCGGGGCAATGACCGACTTTGGACCATTAATCGCACGGCCGGGAAGCCTGTTGATGGGCGCGGGTGCGCAATTTGGCATCGCGATCGCGTTTATCGCTGCCAATCTTTTGGGCTTCAATGAAAAAGTTGCTGCGGCCATCGCGATCATCGGTGGGGCAGACGGGCCGACTGCGATCTATCTGACGACAAAATTGGCGCCGACTTACCTGGCTCCCATCGCTATTGCCGCTTACTCCTATATGGCGTTGATCCCTATGATCCAACCGCCGATCATGCGGCTGCTGACGACCAAAAAAGAACGCGAAATTGAAATGGACTATCAGCGCCCGGTCTCCAAACTGGAAAAAATCTGTTTTCCGGTCGTCGTCTCCGTTTTCTGCATCCTGCTGCTGCCATCTGTTGCGCCGTTGATCGGCATGCTGATGCTGGGGAACTTGTTCCGGGAATCCGGGGTTGTCGAACGACTTTCCGAGACCGTGCAAAACGCGCTGATCAACATTGTGACAATTTTTCTAAGTCTGACAGTCGGTGCAACTGCTGTCGGAAGCCAATTTTTGAAGCCGGAAACATTAGGCATCATTGCACTCGGATTGGTCGCATTTGCATTCAGTACAGCCGGGGGACTTCTGATTGGGAAACTGATGTGTTGGGCCACTAAAGGGAAGATCAATCCGCTGATCGGTTCTGCCGGCGTTTCCGCAGTTCCAATGGCAGCCCGGGTTGCCCAAATCGAAGGCGCGCGCGCAAACCCTGATAATTATTTACTCATGCATGCGATGGGGCCAAACGTGGCCGGTGTGATCGGCTCGGCTGTGACCGCAGGTATTCTTCTGGCATTATTCGGCTGAAATAAACATTGGCAATCCGCCGGATCCCGAAAGATAGTATCCGGCGGACTTCCATTAAGAAGTGATTATGCTGATACAGACAGCGGCAATTCGATGAAAAGGGTGTTTCGGGACAGCGGTCAGCCATTCCTGAAATCCGGTACAATAAGCTTATGTCACAACATAATCGAATCCTCGGCAAAATCGGCGAAGATATCGCGCTGGCAACCGCAATAAAAAAAGGCTACCAGCTCGTCGACCGGAACGTACGAACAGCTGCCGGCGAGATCGATCTGATTCTGGAACAGACCGGCACGCTCATCTTCACGGAAGTCAAAACCCGCAGCGGCGAGCGCTTTGGCTATCCGGAAGAAGCAATTACCCCCGCTAAGCTCAGACGCATGATTCTCTCCGCCGAATATTACCTTCGGCAGAACAAGCAGGCTGTTCCCTGGCGCATTGACGTGGTGGCAATCATCATGGGTCAGGATGGGCGCCATGCCGCTGACCTGCAATGGATGGAAAATGTCACAGCCTGAACATGATGGGAAAATCCCGATCACCGTTATTGTCGGTCCAACCGCGGCCGGGAAAACCAGCTTTGCCATCGGGCTGGCCAAACTGTTGAATGCCGAGATCATATCCGCCGATTCCCGCTATTTCTATCGCGGCATGAACATTGGCACCGCCAAGCCGTCTGCCGAAGAAATGCAGGGCGTCCCCCATCATCTGATCGATGTGGCCGAACCGGACCAGACCTGGAGTTTGACCCAATTCCAACAGGCCGCGGATGAAATCATCCGGGATATTCACCGGCGGGGAAAAACCGTACTGGTCGCCGGAGGCACCGGTCAATATATCCGGGCAGTTCTGGAGGGGTGGCAGCCGCCTGCGCTGGGACCCGATCTCGCATTGCGGGCCGAACTGGAAGCCTGGGCGGCAAACTGCGGGGCAGCGGAAATGCACCGGAAACTGGCGCTGCTGGATCCGGAGGCAGCGGATCATATCGAATACCAGAATGTCCGGCGTACTATCCGCGCCTTTGAAGTGATTTTCAGCACCGGAGAACGTTTTTCAGCACAGCGTTTGCAGCATGAATTGCCCTACCGTCCACTGGTGATCGGGCTGAACCGCCCGCGAGAAGAGCTCTATCGGCGAATCGACCGCCGTATCGAGACCATGTTCGCAGAGGGGTTTGTGGCGGAAGTGGCAGCGTTGCTGGCGCGTGGATTCGGACCGGAGCTGCCGTCCATGTCAGCCATCGGGTACCGGGAGGTGTGCGCTCATTTGCGCGGAGAGATTCCGCTGGAAGAGGCCATCCTGCTGATCAAACGGCACACGCGGACATATGTACGCCGGCAGGCCAATTGGTTCAAACCTGCTGATCCGCGCATTCATTGGTATGATTTAGGCACATCGTGATTTTCCGCAATCGCGAATACTATCAGCAGCGCGCGGACAAAATTTATTAATCTTCGAAATACATAGAAGAGCGGTAATAAAAAGCTTGAAAAAATTATGCCGCTGTTAACCAGGGTTTTTCAACCCAAAAACTTCTGTAAAATTTCAGAGCTCACCCCACAACATTAATTCCGTGATAAAATTGATTGGTTTTATTAATACACATGCTTTCGGTTCCACCCGACCGCGTCGGCTCAAAGCAGAGTTGTGTCGGGCAGATAGGCCGGAAGCAGAGGAAAAACGCAAAGGAAAGCAACAAAATGAGCAACGTTATTTCTATGAAAGCGCTCCTTGAGAGCGGCGTCCACTTCGGACATCGGACCAACAAATGGCACCCCGCGATGAAGCCTTATATCTTCACCGAACGCAATGGGATCCATATTATCGACTTGCAGCAAACAGCCAAGAGCCTCAACACGGCTTACGCTCTGGTTCGCGATACCGTCCAGAGCGGCAAAAACGTCATGTTCGTCGGCACCAAACGCCAGGCACAGGAAACCATCCGCGACGAAGCAACCCGCTGCGGCATGCCCTATGTCACCGAACGCTGGTTGGGTGGCATGATCACCAACTGGTCAACCATTTATCAGCGGATCATCGAACTTGAAAAACTGGAAAAAATGCGCGATACCGGCGAAATCAGCAAGCTGACAAAAAAAGAAGGCTTGATGATCGAACGCGATATCGCCCGCCTGCACACCCGCCTCAGCGGTGTGCGTAATATCAAGAGCATCCCCGGGCTGCTCTTCGTCATCGACGTCATGCGCGAAGCGACCGCCATTCATGAAGCCAACCTGAAAGGCATTCCGGTCATCGGCATGGTGGACACCAACTGTGATCCCGTCAATGTGGATTATGTCATCCCGTCGAACGACGACGCGATCCGCGCCATCAAACTGATTGTCGGTAAAATTGCTGACGCCGCGATCGAGGGTATGGCCCTGCGGACAGATGGTGAAATCGGGGATGTTGCCTTCACCGGCGAAAATGTCTTCCGCGACAGCGGAAAGAGCCGCGGGTACGAACCGGACCTGGAAGATGAAGATCTGCTCGGTGCGGCTACGCTGGCCAAACTGGGAAATAAAAAAGCAGCCGCGGAAGTTGAAACAACGGCTGAAGCAACAGAGCGTGAAGTTGAAAATACCATTGCGGTTAAAGCAGAGGATACGGTTGAAGCTGCTCAGAAGAGCGCCGATACGGCAAGCGAAGCGGAAACCGAAGCCTCCGCGGCAGAGTAATGAAGGGAAATATAAATAATGGCAGTCAGTACTGAATTGATCAAAGAGCTTCGTGAAAGCACCGGCGCCGGGATTCTGGAGTGCCGGAAAGCATTGGAGAACGCCAACGGCGATTTGAAGGCAGCGATGGATTTCCTGCGTGAAAAAGGGCTGGCCACAGCTCTGAAACGCTCTACCCGCGATGCCTCTGAAGGCGTAATCGAAATTTATTCCCACGGTGGCGGCCGGGTTGGCGTAATGCTTGAACTGAACAGCGAGACGGACTTTGTCGGCCGCTCGGAAGCATTCCGTACACTGGCCCATGAAATCGCGCTGCAGATCGCCGCGACCGCGCCTCTGTACATCAAAGAAGATGAGATCCCGCAGGAAGTGCTGGATCACGAAGCAAAAATCGCCGAGACCAAAGCCCGGGAAGAAGGTAAAAAAGACGCCATTATTCCGAAGATCGTCGAAGGCTCGCTGAAAAAATTCAAAGACGAAGTTGTTTTACTGAGCCAGCCCTATATCCGTGATGAGTCCATCACCGTTCAGGACCTGATCAACCAGAACATTGCGTCGATGGGTGAAAATGTGATCGTGCGGCGCTTTGCCCGTTATGCCCTTGGCGAATCTTCAACAATTGAAGATGAGGAATAATTAATCTGACCAATAAAAAAGAACCAACTTCAAGTTGGTTCTTTTTTGTAGTACAGCCAAATGATTCACAAATTCCAAAGAATCATTTCGCTTGGAGGCCATTATGACTGAATTGAAATACAAACGCGTACTGCTCAAGATCAGCGGAGAGGCGCTCGGAGAACAGGATGGCAGCGGAATCGACCCGATCGCCGCGGACGCCATTGCGCAGCAGGTGAAGCAGGTGGCAGATGCCGGAGCGGATCTGGCCATCGTGATCGGCGGAGGCAATATCTGGCGCGGAAAGGTCGGGATTGCGCTGGGCATGGATCAGGCCAATGCGGACTATATGGGGATGCTGGCCACCGTCATGAACGCGCTGGTGCTGATGGACGCCCTGGAGCATATCGGCGTCACAACCCGGGTGCAGACCGCGATCCAGATGCAATCCATCGCGGAACCCTTCATTCGCCGCCGCGCCCTGCGTCATATCGAAAAAGGACGTGTGCTGATCTTTGCCGGAGGGACCGGCAACCCATATTTTACGACGGATACGGCTGCCG
>CALCQT010000531.1 GCA_937894825.1 uncultured Anaerolineaceae bacterium | reverse complement strand
CCTGAAACCGATGGTTACGTTTGTGTCATTCATTGGAACGTGGCTCTCCGGTGGTCAAACCAATCTCCAATTGATGCTGCAAAGCGCACTCTACGGCATCCTGCCCGCGATTCTGTACCTGCTCGGGACGGAGCTGTGCGGCCGTTTTGCCGGATTGCTTGCCGCGGGAATGATGATCCTGCAGGAATGGAACGCACTGCATACACAGCAAATCCTGACGATCCATTCCCGGCTGGAAATGGCCGAATTCCTCTCCGGAATCATCCTGGCGGCATTTTCGCTGTTCCTGTTCCGCTGGTTCAAAGGCAGCACGAATACCGGCGCGTACCGTTGGGCTGCGGCAGCCGGCGGAATGCTGGCGCTTGGAATTTATACCCGCTATAACCTGTTCAGCTTGATTCCGGCAGTGATCCTTTTTGCGGCGCTGGTCTTCCGGCGGCAGAAACGGCTGTTCTTCCGCACGACTTGCATCTTTCTGCTTTCCCTGCTGGTCAGCGCCGGTCCGTGGCTGTATCGGTCCTATCAAATCAGCGGCGATTTTCTGCCGGAAATCTTCGGCGCGCTCAAAGTTGTCGTGGTGGATCAGCGTCTGAAGCCAATTCTGGAAGAAGAGAGTGCACTCACCACCGGCTCCGAAGTCATCAATCAAACCATTGGAGAAAAAAACGCAATGGGCACGCTGACGCCGGCAGAAAAGTGGCAGTCCGATCCGGATACCGCCATTGCGTTCATGGCTGCCCGCGAGACACGTCCTGTCGCGGAAGAGCTGCGCCTGCAAATCCATCCTTTGATCGATACCCTGGGAAATCATTTTTTCCATAATATCGTCGCCATGGCGTTCGTCATGCCGGTCCAACTCACCTTCGATGATTTAGATCACATCTACACAAGAGAAAATTCTGTCTGGCAAGATGGCTGGCAGGGGGAACTGACCTGGGGGCAGCGCATCCTGCTGTTGATTAATCTGCTGATCGTCAGTGCTGCCATCGTTGCCATTTGGAAACAGTTTGGCTTGCCCGGCATCACATTTTTATTCATTGTAATTACTTACGCGGCCAGTTTAGGATTGGCCAGAACTTCCGGCGGACGTTATTTGGTGCCGATGAACTGGGGTCTGATTCTGCTCTATGCCTGCGGGCTCAACCTGGTCCTGAGACAGCTGTTCAAAAAAACACTGCTGCAGGAGGAAAATACAACGGCTCTCAGTTACGCGCCAACCGGGGCGCCGGCAGGTACACCGGCAGACAGACAAAACGTCCCATTTCTCAAGGGCTTGCTTGCTGCGGTGCCGGTGATGGCCTGTTTTTTCCTCTTTTTGCTCTCCATGCTAATTGCGGAAAAAGCGATCCCGAACCAATTGACGGCTTATTCCAACCAGGAAATCCTGCAGATGCTGCGGGAGAACCTCGAAATCGAGCCGGATTGGCAGCTGATTGAAGATCAGGTCGCATCCGGCAAAATGGCGGTGTATCAGGGCAGGGCGCTCTATCCCCGTTTTTACTATTTCAACACCGGCGAACACGGCACCGACAAGGCCTACCAATACAAGAATTATTCCCGGCTCGTCCTGAAGCTGCTTGGACAGGATCGCATGCTGGATTTGGTGATGCCCATCGGCGCCTCGCCGGACATATTCCCCAACAACGCGGATGTAATCGCGCTGGCCTGCAACGAAACCCATTTCATTGATGTATTGGCGGTCAGTGGCGTGGGCAGGAACGGAGAGACCTTTACCTATGTGCGCGATCCGCTGCCGGATTTCTCCTGCCCGCTGCCGGAGCCTGTCTGCACGCAGGTGGATCAATGCTATTAGCAGAATGCCGGCACGGTCACGTACTCTATAAATCTTTTCAGCAGTCTTCTATAAAAATCAAACCCAAACTTATAGGCCGATGGAGGGCAATGCCAAACAGGCCGGCACCTACCCTATAATCGTTTCAGCAGTTTTTTTATAAAAATTAATCCTGAACTTATCAGCCAACCGATGACAATGACGAACAGTCCGTCACGTATCCTATAATCGTTTCAGCAATTTTTTATAAAAATCGACCCCGAACGGCAGCGTGCGGATGAAGATGCCATGAACCCGCGATAATTGATCAGCAGTGATATAGAGCGGTGCGAAGCGCAGGGCCGAATCCGTCAGATCCTTATAAAACCGGGCGTCCGTCCCGCCGGTCATCACATAAGGTGAAACACTCACGCCCGGATAAACGGCTTGAATAGTCTCCTCAATCAGGCGAAACTCAGGACTGGTGTAATCGACCACAGGCGCGGGTGATTCAGCGTTGATCACTTCCGTTTCGACGTCATATTTCTTCGCGAAGTCCTGAAGAATGCGGTGTGTCTCTTCGACCGCCTGATGATGGCTGTAGCGGATATTCGCCGTCACAAAGGCTTCCTGCGGCAATACGTTATACCCATTGGAGCCTTTGGCGGTCGTGAAAGCGACCGTCGTGCGCGACATCGCGGCCAGCTGCGGCGCTTTGGTTACCAGGATTTTCAGCAGCGGCTTGAAAAGCCACAGGTTCGCGGTCACCAGGCGAAAAGCGTACGGCACATACGGCGTCAGCCGGCGCAGCATCTCCAGCAGTGGTGCGGGCAGTTCGACTCGGAGTGGGTAATGATCCTCCATGGACGCCATCATCCGGCCCAGGCGGACCAGCGGCGTCTTCTTGGGTGGAGCACTGGCATGACCGCCGCCGCTCCTGGCAATGAATTTGACGTTTCCGTTCCCTTTTTCCAGCACGCCGACCATGGCATGAATGCCGTTCACCCCGGCCATCGGATGATCAACGACCATCCCGCCTTCGTCCAGCAGAAACCGCAGCCGGATGCCATTCTCTTTCAGCCATTGCGCTGTTTTTTGCGCACCCGTTCCGGCGATTTCTTCCGTGCAGGCGCTTGCCAGATAAATATCGCACGGAGGGGTAAACCCTTCGGACAGAAGCTCTTCGACGGCCTGGTACATTACGAACAATGGGCCTTTATCGTCTATCGCGCCGCGGCCGTAAATCCGGCCATCCGCGATCTCCCCGCCAAAGGGCGCATGGATCCAGGCGCCTTCCGCCTCAACCACGTCCAGGTGATTCATCAGCAGAATGGGATCCTGCGCGGATGCACCTTTCCAGTGAAACAACAGGCTGCCGTCAAAATCATGTTTTTCACAACGCTGATGAAGGAGGGGGTAGGCCGCTTCCATGATTTGATGAAAATGATAGAACTTATCGGATTTTTCGTTTTGCACAGAAGAAATCGTTTCTGCCTGCAAAAGCCGCTGCAAATACGTTGCGTATAGCCGTGCTCTTGCTTCGAAATTATCAGGGAGTATCTCAGCCGTTCCTGACTGACCTCCCTGTAAAGCATTCCGCAGCGGTGAAATGGCTTCGTCGGAAAGTCCGGAGTAGCTTTTTGTCACAATAACAGCACGAACGGCACAAAAGGCCAGCAACGCCAGCAGGAAGCCCAAAAGAATGAGAAGTTCGGTCATAAGCCAACCTCTTCTTCCAAGGCATCCAGCTTGCCCTTTTTATACAGAATAAAACCGAACAGCAGCGCCAGCCCGCCCACCGGGATTAACAGCATGCTGGTCTGAGAAATGACGGCAGGAACAGCGATGCACAGGATGGCCGTCGCGAACAGCGGCAGCGACGTCAGCAGCAGGCTCTTTTTAAAATACTTGAAACCCAGCGCACCGAACAGCGCCGGGATGACGACCTCATAGGCCGGACGCAATGTCTCGCTCTGCAGTACCGGCGTCAAAGGAATCATCGCGACCACACCCAGGAACACAACGCTCATGATCACCAGCGCACTGATGCAGACGGAGATTGTCGAAACAACTTCATTTTCCATTGAGCCCGACGGTGTTTTGGCCAGATCACGCGCGTTCATCACACAGGGAATTTTCAGGTTGGTAATTTCACCGGTGACAAAAGCGATCGGCGTGCCGACCTTCCCCAGCATGGGGGCATAGACCAAAAATTCTACAATCGCGACCGGAAAGTAGATCGGCGCGACCCGCAGGATACCTTTCAAAAAGCCGGATAAACTGGGAAGGCTGCCGTCCATCAAAAGACTGAACAAAAACGGAGAGATAACAAAAGCCAGCGTCGTCACAATCAAGGTGATGCGGCTGACGCG
>CALCQT010000530.1 GCA_937894825.1 uncultured Anaerolineaceae bacterium | reverse complement strand
CAGAGGATAGGGTAATCCCACCAGCGCCCGCTGGTTTCCGACGCCCGTTATATCGTAGCGTCCTCCCAATTGCAGCCCGAGATTAATCCCAAGCAAGCCGGTCGCGCCGGTGACCAGCAGCCGTTTCATTTCAGCTCTCCCTTATCATAGGCCTCTTTGAAAGGAGCAATCATCGCTTTGATACCGTCCAGATCCAGCCACTCCGCATTGTTATCGCTGGAATAATGGAATCCTTCCGGCAATTCCTTGCCTTTTTTCTCCCATTCCCGTCCGAACCAGGTGGTCCCGGAAGGCTGCACCACAAACATGTCTTCCAATTCAATCGAATTGCGGGCTTCATCTTCCGAAATCAGCACTTCATGCAGTTTTTCGCCCGGGCGGATGCCGGTGAAGACAATTTCAGCCTGCGGCGCAATCGCGGCGCCGAGATCTTTCACGGCCATACTGGGAATTTTCGGCACAAATACTTCACCGCCTGCCATTTGCTCAGTACAGCGAATGACAAAACGCACGCCCTGATCCAGTGAAATCCAAAAGCGCGTCATCCGTTCGTCCGTGACAGTCAGTTTGCCATTCGAGCGCTGCTTCAGGAAGACCGGCACAACCGAACCGCGGCTGCCGACAACATTGCCGTAGCGCACGCAGGAAAAACGCACTTCCCGTCCGCCGGCGTATGAGTTACTTTGAATGAACAACTTCTCCGCCGCCAGCTTGGTGACGCCATAAAGATTCAGCGGATTGACCGCCTTGTCCGTGCTGAGCGCCATTACTTTTTTCACGCCGGTGTCCAGCGCGGCCTCAATAATGTTCTGACTGCCGAGGATATTCGTTTTAACCGCTTCAAACGGATTGTATTCACAAGCCGGCACCTGTTTCAGCGCCGCAGCGTGGATCACGATATCGACGCCTTCGAAAGCGCGTTTTAGACGGGAGTAGTCCCGAATGTCGCCGATAAAGTAACGCAGACTTGGATCATTGAATCCCGAAATCTGCATTTCATATTGTTTCAATTCGTCGCGGCTGTAAACGATCAGCTTGGCCGGATGATAATCGCGCAGCATGGTCTCAATAAATTTTTTACCGAAAGAACCGGTACCGCCCGTAACCAAAACAACTTTATTCGTCCAGTCCATTAAGTTCGCTCCTCTGTTCACTCAAAAAAATACCGCCGAAAATTGGCGCAGGTCTCTAATTCTACTCTCGTTTTTTTATTGCCGACAATTTAATTCCGATTACGGTCCCAATAATCATTGTGCTTAATTTAATGATGCGCTCCGTAGGGGCCATCAGTGATCGCCCGCTTCGCGGTACGCGAAGACCCTTATCCTCTGTAAATGTGAAACCAACCTTTCTGGATAATGCCACGCGCTGTCGCGCGCAATCGTCGGCCTGCGGCAGACCGGGCGATCGTCCCTACAGATAGCATGTTCAAAAAGATATTTCTTCCCTAAATATAATTCCTCTTTCGAATCTCACTTTTGACGCTCATGTCATTCTTCATCATAATCAACCTTATTGCTTTCTCAGAATGATCAGCGGATACTGTCCCATTTCTCCGTACACTTCCGGATCCTCTTCTTCGAGAGAAAACAAACGCCGCAAAGCAAGTTTCCCATAGGGAGGATGGATCAGCGCCCGCAGCCAACGCACGCTGACGCTACGCCAACAGCGAATTTCGATCCGGATCTGTCCGGACAAGTCAGCCAGTTCGGTTCGCAGCCAGGCTGCATCCATTTTCCGTACGAAAGTGCCGGTAGCCTGTCCATTTTCAACCGCTTTGCTTTTCTGAGTTTGAACGGCGGCCGATGCCTGCACCCTGGGCTGCTTTTCGGACCGCTCTTTACCCCGCAGCCGGGCAATCCAATGACCCACTTTTTCAGCCCGTTCCACCCACGGCTGCCAGCGCTTCATCATAGCTGATTCTGTCCAGCCATTCACAACCGCCGCTGTTTTTCCAGGATTCAGGGTCCGCACCAATTCAAACCAGGCCTTTTTCTGCAAGTCCAGCGGCAAATGATGCAGCGTGTGCAGGGAAACAATACCGTCAAAGACTTCAGGCGCAAACGGCAAATTGGCGACATCCGCCACCACAAAAAGTCCGTGCTCACCGATGCGTTTTCGCGCCTCTTTCAACGCCGTGATGGAGATATCCGCACAGACGCGCTTCTCAAAATTTTCGGAGTACGTCAAATATTCCGCATACTGGATCGGGCCGCAACCGGCATCCAGCAAGTATTTTCCGCCATCCGCGAAGTAAGGCGTGATCCGCAAATGGCAGCGATGGATATATTCCGCAGAGACAGGGCGCAGATCCTCATAACGGGCGTTCTGATAATGTCCGTCGGATTCCAGCTTCCAGCCGATGGCATCATAAAAAGCCCGCACATTCTGTTCAACGTTGCCTCCGCTCATGCGCTCTTTGCTCCGGACGCAAAAATTTTCTCCCAATCCAGTTTCTTTCCGATCAAATACTCAAAACTTTCGCCGTATTCGCTCTGCCCTTCTTTTCCAAGCACATAGGAGAACGGCCGCTTATCATAATCATCCCACATTCGGACCAGATGCCAGGGGAAAGGACGGGCATATTCAAAGAAGAAGGTATAGGCATAAGCCCAGGCCATTTGAACCTGTTCTTCGGAAAGCGTGGCTTTCTCAGGATCATCCAGCATACTGCCCAGTGTCTTATAATAAGTCACCCAGCTGTCCGGATCGTGCGTAAATCCGCGCCCGCGGTAATGGGTCTGACCGGCCACAATCACGGGAACGCCCCGCATGGACATCTCCAGCCCCATCGTTGTCGTGTAAACCAGCCCCAACCGCGCGATATCGACCAGGTCGTATGAATTAATCGGATTCGAAGGCGTGATCAGATGAATATGTTCCGGCAATCGAGGAAGTAGATTCCGGACTACATCCACCATGGATGCGCCATGCGTCAGCTGTTCGCCCGGATGGACCCGAATGATCAACTGAGCATCCGTCCGTTCGATGAAATATTGCACCGTCCGTTCAATCCATTCCGACATGTTTTTTGAAAACGTCTGTCGTCCAAGCGTCAGGCTGTCTCCCAAAACATTGGTGGCAAGAAAAACCACCGGGCGATCATCCAGGTTCAATTCTTCGCGTGTCCGTTCGCTCCCAACCGGTGCGCTGCCTTGCCAACGGCGGGAGAAATTCTCCCAAAGATCAGCCCGTTGGCGCGCGCCAAGCATTTCACGCACTTTTTCCAGTTCATCTTCCGAAACCGGAATATCTTTGCGCACTTCCCATAAATCATCGGTTTCCTGCCGCATCACCTCACGATTTTGCGCGACCCAGATCCGTTTACGCTGTTCGCCAAATTCATACGTCGTGACAGGAATCCCCATCCATTTCGCCATCCGATAAGCGATTCCCATTTCCTGAATTGTTCCATTGGGGATAATGACACAATCCGGCCGGTTCAACTGTAACCAGGGATAAAGCAGCCGGGCAAACGCCTCATTACGCTCCATCCGCATCTTGAACAGTGGCGCTTCCTTATCAACTTCCTCAACTTGAAGCGTATATTGCGCGTCGTACATGCTGATGTCTTCGATAATTTGATGGATTTGCGGTGGAACGGATTTATAGGAAGGGTGAATCGGCAAAAATGAGACGATGTCCATATATTTTTCAGCGTCGGAAAAAACTTTCCGGGTATACAGGTCCTGACGGCGCAAATCAAATTTCGTAATATCTTTCTGCCAGTCAGAATACGGCAGATACCCGAAAGAGACCTGATGTCCCTGCGCGGCAAAATATAGCGCGACCGTTGCGGCATGCTCAATCCAATAATGCAGCGAGGTAAAAACAAAAATCTTTTGCGGATTTTTGCTGGTCGTTTTATTCGCTTCAATATCCGTCAGAATTTGCGGCATTCGAGCCTGGATATTCTTCAGTGAGAACCGGGTACCGGGTTCGCCTTTATTTTTGAGTTGAAAGTAAAATTCTGCCGTCAGCGGAATTTCACCCAATATCCTGCTTAATATTTGTTTGTATGATGTTTGCATTATTTTTTCACCTCAACTGTCCAGGACAATCTGGGACGAATCAGCCCCGCCCGCGGTTCCGGCCATTGGGTTCCCGGCGCGCCTGTACCGTCCACATTAAACACCAGAGATTGTTCATCATGAAAATATCGTTTAATTTTAAAGGTGCTTGCGTTGACACCTAAAACGAAGCGCCCTTCATTCAAAAAATCAGACGGGATCGCACAGCGGCTGATATAAGTACCGGCTTCCCGCGTTCGAAAATGCTCATATTTTTCTGGTTCATCCACGTCAAAGGAGGTAAAAATAAACTCTCCGCGTGTGCTCAAGAGGTAAATCCCAACCCGCAGGCCGGTAATTGGGGCCTGCAGCGTATATTCAAATTCAACCACGACCGGTTCTGTTGAGCGAAAAGTATCTGAAATGACACCCTGCGTGTTCAACACGCGAATCTCGGTCGGGGCAAAGGGCGCTGCGTCTGCGGGAATTTCATCCGGCGTCCATGTACGGAAGCCTTCCTGGGAGAAGCCGTGCGAGAGGTAGTAGTCTACCGCTTCCGCTGTCGGCGCCTGCATAACCAGTTTTCCTTTTTCCAGCACCACCGTCTCCTGCGTCAGCCGCATGATCGCAGACATATTATGGCTGACAAACAGCACGGTCCGACCCTGGTTCGCGACATCGCTCATCTTCCCAAGACATTTACGTTGAAATTCAGCGTCTCCAACAGCCAACACCTCATCAATCACCAGAATTTCAGGTTCAAGATGGGCTGCCACAGCGAATGCCAGCCGCAGATACATGCCGCTTGAATAGCGCTTCACGGGCGTGTCAATAAAGGTTTCAACCTCGGAAAAAGCGATGATTTCATCCAACTTCCGCGCAATTTCGTTCTGTTTCATGCCAAGAATCGCACCGTTCAGGAAAATATTCTCCCGTCCGGTCAGTTCCGGATGAAAACCCGTCCCCACTTCCAGAAGGGATCCGACTCTGCCATTGATGCGCGCGGAGCCAACCGTCGGCTCCGTCACGCGTGAAAGAATTTTTAGCAGCGTGCTTTTTCCGGCGCCATTTCTGCCAATAACCCCCAGCGCCTGTCCCTGACGAACATCAAAAGAGACATCGTCCAAAGCCCAAAATGAATTACTTTCCGTCATCTTTCCATGCAAGCGCTTTTTGGGATTAGTAATCGTATCGATTAAAGTCTCACGAAAGGTCCTATACTGCGTAGGCGCGGATCCAATCCGGTATCGTTTCCCAATCTGATTGACTACAACTGAATGTTCAGGCACAATGCGCTCCGGTTAAATAAGGTCGGCGAATTGTTTTTCCATTCGCCGGAAATAAATCAGGCCGCTGACTAAAATCAGGATCGAAATCACCGCGCTGAAGAGCATACTTTGAAGCGGCAGTCCGGCATATTCGCCTAAAAGTGATGAACGGAAACCATTCACCACCCCGACCATTGGGTTCAGGCTGTAAAGAAATTGCAGCTTCGGATCCGTGATCATGCCGGATCCGTAGGCAATTGGCGTAAGATACATCCATAACTGCGTGATAAACGGGACGACATAGCCAATGTCACGGTAGAGAACATCCATTGCGGAAAACCACAGACTGACGCCAAAGGCGGTAACAACCGTCAGCAACAGATAATAAGGGATCAACAAGGCGTAAATGTTGGGAGAATAGCGATAATAGACCATCATCAGGATCAGAATCGGCAAAGCGACAAAAAAATCCACAATGCAGGCCAGCACACTTGAAAGCGGAAGGACAACACGCGGAAAATAAATCTTTGTGATCATGTTCCGATTGGTAACCAGCGATCGGCTCGCGGTTCGCAGTGAATTTTCGAAAAGCTGCCAGGGCAGCAGCCCCGCCAGAGAAAAAAGCGGGTACGGAAGGCCATCGGATGGCACCCCGGCGAATTGCCCGAAAAAGATTGAGAACACCACCATGGTAAGCACAGGCTGGATCACAGCCCAGGCCACGCCTAAAATTGTCTGCTTATAACGAACTTTTAAATCCCGCCAGGTCAGGAAAAAAATCAATTCCCGATATCGCGCTAACTCCCGTAAATCAACAATCTTCCAACCCTTTGAGGGTTGAATGAATGTCTGAACTGTATCATCCACATTTTTCGTTCCCAATAGGTTGCTCCGATTTAGCCTTTTTGAAGGATTGCGTCGCGGTTAGCAATATAATAATCAATGGTATTTTTGATCCCATTCTGAAAATCCATTTTTGCGCTGAATCCAAAATAGTCCCGCGCGCGGGAAACATCCAATGCCCTGCGCGGCTGCCCGTTCGGTTTGGTCGGATCAAAAACCAGCTTCCCTGTGAACCCGGTCAATCCGGCAATCAGTTCCGCCAGATCAGCAATTGAGATCTCCATCCCTGAGCCAATGTTCACCGGTTCAGGACCGTCATAGTGCTCCGTGGCCATCACAATACCTTCCGCGGCATCGGCGGCATAAATGAACTCACGCGTCGGAGTTCCGTCCCCCCAAATAACAACCTCAGGATCGTTC
>CALCQT010000529.1 GCA_937894825.1 uncultured Anaerolineaceae bacterium | reverse complement strand
TTCTATCATTTTGAATAACCGGTTTCTCCGGAGTGTTGTTGTGCTGTTCCTCTGGCTGTTGATCTGGCAGCTGTGCTATATGGCCGTGGGAGAAGATCTGTTGCTTTCTTCTCCTTCAGCTGTTTTCTTTCGAATTTTGCAGCTTGGCAGGACAGTTGCTTTCTGGCAGACGATCTTCTGGACGCTCTCTCGCATCTTGTTTGGTTTTTTTCTGGGGGTAGCCTTTGGTTTCCTGACCGCTTTTTTGGCTGTAAAGTTCTCCTGGCTGGACGCATTTCTTTCTTTGCCGATGAGCCTGATCAAATCCACGCCGGTCGCGTCGTTTGTTATTCTTGCGCTGGTCTGGATCAATGGCCGAAATTTGTCGATATTTATCGCTTTTTTAATGGTGCTGCCGATCGTTTGGTATAACCTGCGCACAGGTTTCCGCTCGGTTGATCCAAAATTGCTTGAGATGGCAACGGTGTTCCGCGTGCGTCGATTCGATGTTTTCCGAAAAGTCACCTGGCCGGCAGCACTGCCTTATTTCACCTCCGCAATCAAAACCGGACTTGGGTTTGCCTGGAAAGCGGGCATTGCGGGGGAGGTGATCGCCATTCCTGCCGGTGCGATTGGAACGCAACTCTATAACGCAAAGATTTATCTGGAAACGACTGATCTCTTCGCTTGGACGATCGTAATTATCATCCTTTCGATGATGCTTGAATACCTGATTACCCGGACAATTAACCGGCTTTCCGGTTTTTCATCATAATTGAACGACAGAACAAATCGATCCGGCGTTTAAATTTGACCTATTGGGAGCGATATGAAACTGGAAATACAGTCCGTTGATTTCTCCTACGGCGAAAAACAAATTTTCGGGAACGTGAATTTGAAACTAAGTTCCGGCAACCGCGTTGCCATCATGGGGCCTTCCGGTGCCGGAAAAACCACCTTGTTGCACTTGATGGCGGGGCTTCTGCGTCCGGAACGCGGTCAAATCAATGGGATTCCCGATCGAATTGGGATGGTTTTCCAAGAAGATCGCTTACTCTCGCAAATTTCCATTCTGAAGAATGTTGCTTTCGCCGCGCCGGCAGCAGGAGAGACGATAATCCATTTTCTGTTGGGGCAGGTGGGGCTTGAACTTGAAGCGGACAGTCGCCCTGAGGCACTTAGCGGCGGAATGAAACGGCGGGTTGCGATTGTTCGCGCGGTTGCCGCAAAAAGCCCGCTTCTTTTGCTGGATGAACCGTTTAGTGGAATGGATGAACAGACGAAGGAGCTGACTGCCCGTTTTATTCTGCGGAACGCTCCGGAAAGCATTTTGGTTGCCGCAACGCATGATGAGCAGGAAGCTGCACTGCTGGATTCGGAAATCATTCCTTTGGCATCATTAAATTAAAAGAATCTGCTGTAGGTTTTTAGGATTTGAAGAGAAAAGCCACCTTTCATGGGCGGCTTTCTATCACTTATCTTAAACTTCGACATCAATTTCGCATAGTCATTGATGATGTCCAGGATTGTACCAATTCAGCTGCCGCTTTTCCCGGATCGTCAGCCTCGGACACAGCCGACACCACGAAGAATCCGGCGACACCGGTTTCTGCCAATTGCGGAATGTCCGCCAGTTTGACCCCGCCCCCGACAACAACGGGAATCGGACTGACTTTGCCAAGGTCAGTGAATTCATCAAAACTGCGGGTTACCACCTTCCCATCCAGATCCATTCCACAGTCCGGTTTCGTCGCGGTCTCGTGCAGCGGTCCGGCGCCGAAGTAGTCAATTTGACTGACATCTGCGGTTTTGACGTACTCGAACAATTCATGTGTTCTGGCCGACAATCCGATGATGGAATCAGCGCCTAAGTATTCCCGGCATACGTCGACCGGTATATCGGACTGCCCGACATGGATGCCGTCCACCTTGACGCCCTGTTTGCGCGCGGCCAGGATAACGTCGAGCCGGTCATTGACCAACAGCGTGACCTGGTCCGATTTTCCGGCTTCTGCAATGACATCTGCAACTTCTCCCGTAATTCGGATCAGGTCGATCGCTTCGGCGACTTTGGAACGGATCTGTACACAGGTAAACCCGGCTTCGATTACATTGCGAACCATTGGAGCGACCGGACGTCCCTTCGTATTTTCCGGGCCGACTACGAAATATGCGGATATATCCAAATTGTCTTTAAGGCTCATTTTATTCCTTACAAAAATTTGTTAAGTCTGTCAAGTTTCCCCTGGATTGTATCGTTGAATCCGGGACGAATATCCGCTTTCAAAACAACTTCGGTGCGGATTCCTTTATTTGCGAGTACAAAGGTAGCTTCTTTTACAACTTTCATGACTTCATCCCACTCGCCTTCGATCTCTGTAAACATGGCGTAAGTACGGTTGGGCAAACCGGAAGCACGGATGACTTTGACAACTTCGGCGACTTCCGGAGCGAGCTCTTCCCCGGTTCCACAGGGTGCAATCGCGACAGCGATTAGTGTGTTCATATCTTATTCCTCCTCGATTTCAATTTCATCTACTTTGGCTTCGGCCCGCTTCGCAGCCAGGTTGAATACCGCGCTGCCGGTGAGTGCAGCGATCAAGGGAGATGCGGCGGTTGCGTAGACCGCGACGACCCCGCCCAGGGCACAACCGGATCCGGTGATGATCTGTAAAAAGTGAGATCCTCCATGGGAGCGGATTACGACCGAACCGTCTGTGATCAAATCTGTTTCACCGGAGACTGCGACAGCGCCACCGGTCCATCGGGCTAAAGCGATCGCAGCGCCTTTTGCCGCGGCAACCGTGTCGGTGGAATCAACTCCACGGACTGTTGATTCACTGGCGCCGCCATCCAATTTCCACAGGCAGTGCGATCACTTCGGACGCGTTGCCGCGGATTACAGCGGGCTTATAAGCTTTGAACTGCTGTAATAAATCCGTCCGGAGCGATCCAATGCCAATCGCCACCGGATCGATGACCCATGGTTTGCCCGCCTCATGCAGAGTTTTGGCTGTGTGTGGCAATGTCTCTTCGTAAATCGGCATCAGCGTACCGACGTTAATATAAGTCGCACCGCCTGCCTTTGCCAAAAACTCCCCTTCGTCAGGCAAATAAACCATTGCGGCCGCACCACCGACAGCCAGTTGCGCATTGGCGACAAAGTTGATCGTCACGCTGTTTGTAATCGATCCTGCCAGCGGGTTTGTCCGCCTGACAGTTTCGACGGCTTGAATGATCTGATTTTGGATCTCTGTTTTACTGATCATGGTCTGTTTTCTTTCTTTTTGCTCATATTACTGATCGATTTGACGAAATAAACACCGGTTGTTTATCTTCTGCCATGTAAGGACGAAATAAAAAAAGTGCCATCCTGTTGTGAGGAGAGCACTTATTCGTTGATTTCTCGAAAATTGCTTCCCTACGCTAGTATTAACTAACAGGTTCAAAGGGTCAGGTTTTACCTTCTCAACTTATCCGGGCTGCAGCCCGGATAAGTTCCCCCGCAATGAATATTTACTTGTCGTACGTATAAATTAACACCAATTACAGGATTTGTCAATACAAATCAGCAAAACGGAATTTTAAATCTAGACGTGATTGAGTGAACTTTTGGACGCTTCAGCGAAAGCTTCCTTTTGTTCTCTTTTGTAATGGCTCCAGAGAAGGGCGGCGGCCAGGATCGCTGCTATCAGCGATGTAAGCGGCGTATTGAGCCATAGCCCATTCAGCCCGAGTGTGCGAAGACCAAACAGGAAAAGGTTCGGAAAAATAAATGCCAGCGAAAGGGAGATCACTGTTGCCTGGCCGGGCTTCCCGATTGCGGACATGTAGCTTTGCGTAGCCATAGATATCCAGCGCGTCAGATAGGTAAAGGCAAACAGAGACAGTGCCTGGACTGACATTTCAATCAATGCCGTGTCTCCCGCTCTCACGAAAATATTGACGACCGGTTCTTTCAGCAGGAGCATGACAGCAGTCATCACAACTGACAGTCCGCCACAGACACTAAAACAGATGCGTTCGATCGCCCAAATACGGCTGTAATTTTTGGCTCCGTAGTTGTATCCGATTGCAGGCTGTAAAGAATCGCAAAGTCCATAAAGGACCGGCAGAACCAATCCATCCGCATACATCAGTACGCCATAAGCCGATACGGCCGTTGCCCCACCGAGACGCAGTAAAAAGATATTGACGATGATGGAGGTAATCCGTCCGGCGGTATTGTTGAAAAAGCTCGGAGCGCCATTTGTCAGGATACTTTCTAATAGCTTCCGGTCAAATTGCGGCTTGACAAAGCGGAGCTGCAATTTGCCGCGCAGAAATGGTATGAGGGCAAAGATAACGCAGATCAACATTCCGATGCAGGTTGAAAGCGACGCACCTTCAATACCGAAATGAAAAACTAGCAGGAACAAGATTTCAAGTCCAGCACTAATGAGCGACAATAATATATTCAGAAACATGCTATATCGTACTTTTCCGCAGATGCGCAAGTAATTATCCACGGCAAACATGATCGTCGTAAATGGAGAACTGACAGCATAAATACGTAAATATTGTGCGGACATGGCTACGATTTCCTCGTCGGCGCCCATAAGCCGGACCAGGTATTCGGCTGAAAGGAAAAGGATTGTCCCGAGTATGGCACCCAACACAACGATCAGCAGACAGGCGCTGGAAAAAATTCTGCTTGCCGCTTTTTCATCTTTTTCCCCAAGTTTGATTGCGATGGGGACCGATGATCCTACGCCGATCAGATCCGCGATGGAAAAATTGATGACTACAAGCGGCATAACGAGATGCACTGCCGCAAAAGCGGTGGATCCCAGTATCTTCCCTACAATTGCTCCGTCAATGATCTGATAGAGTGTGGACACCAACATGCTGATAACGCCTGGAATGGTGACAATAGCGAATAATTTAGCTGGTGACGTCTTTTCGTAAAGATCTTTATAATCCATCAATCCTCATTTTGATTTATTTGTCATTCGAAATCATATATATAGTTTTGAACAATTCGGCGATTGGCAAAACGATATCTTTAATTGCGATGTTGGATGTGTTAATACAAAGGCTATAATTCTCCTTTGCTCCCCAGGTCTGTCCGGTTAAGAATTCGTGGTATCTTGCCCGGCCTTTGTCAATACCTCGAATCCTGCTTTCCATTTCCGTGTCGGAAAGGTATTCTTTTTCAGGTGTCCTTTGACGGCAGCGCCACAGACGGGAGGACATGTCGGCATAGACGAAAATTTTGAAGGGGTTATATTCCCGAAGAATATAATCCGAACAGCGGCCGATCATTACACAATCGCTTTTTGAAGCCAGCTCCTTGATAATATTGTTCTGCTCAGCATAGATCTTTGCGCTTAACTCAAGCTGCGGATTGAAGGTGGTGGTGAGTGTCCTTCCGATCGTTATGGGGTAATAAGTAATCGTTTTTCGCTCCACAATACTTTTTACATATTCCTCAGCCAGACCACTCTTTTTGGCAATTTCCGTTATTATTTCCTCATCATAGTAGGCGATCCGCAAATGTTCGGCCAGACGTTTCCCCAGCTCACGCCCTCCGCTGCCAAATTCCCGGCTGACTGTAATAATTTTGTTCATCTGCGCTATTCCTTTCAGATCTGTCAATTCACATTATTTTGAAAAAAAATACCGGACAGGGTGTCTGAGCGCACTCAGCATCTTATCCGGTAAATCCATTGCGACGAACTACCCTCCGATGGCTATTGGTTCGTTAATCTACTATATTTCTTGTTTCCGCCTCGAATAATTTATAGTATCTACGATTTATTTCAATCATCGCATCGCGTTCGGTATCCGTCATTTTTTGAAGCGTAAGTTGCTCCAGTTGAAAAATAATGTCAATATTCTCGAGTGCAAATCGTTCTCCTTGTTCTGTAAGGACGATATATCTGCTGCGTTTATCGGTTTCTGATGGCACCAATGTAATAAATCCTCGCTTTTCCAACACTTTCAGTGCCGAGTTTACCGTTTGTTTATTCATCGCCCATTGACCACAGATTTCTTTTTGTGTGCAGTTTTCATCCGCTTCCCGGACTGAATATAGGAGCCAGAATGCACAATCAGACAATCCGCTCCGTTTGGCGAATCTGCTATAAATTGCGTCGGTTTCTTTGAAAATGGCGTTAAATTCCCGTAACTGCCGGCGGATCTTTTCATCACTCATTTGCTGTCAAATAGTCCGATTTCATACTATATTGAATTTTACCACAAGATGGTGATTGCAATGTGAATTTTGTTGTATAAAGAACTACAAGTAAAAATATTTTCATGGGAGGGTGACCGAAAATTTACCATTCCTGGCGTATTTAGATTTTTCCGGCTCTTGTTTTTTTTAAAGGATCAAGAAAACGTTATTTGGCCATGATTTACGGTACCGGTTTGTATTAAGTTTATTTTTTGGACATGATGTGATTCATTTATTCAGGTATATTTCAATCACTGGATATTCAATCAAGTGAAGGTTGTACGGGCATTGATGCAAGTGTACGGAAGAAAAGAGGATATTTGAAATGGAAATAAAAGAACAAGTGTTGAGCGCTATTCGCGAAGCCGGTAAACCGGTGACTGCAGGTGAAGTGGAGAAACTTTCCGGATTAGATCGCAAGCTGATTGATAAGGCTTTTAAAGAATTGAAAGCGGACGGCGCGATCGTTTCCCCTATTCGCTGTAAATGGGAACCCGCTGATAAATAGGTGCAAAATCCATTGAATTTGTCAGAGCGAAAAACAAAGCATCTTAGGCTGTTCGAGAACTCGTTTTTCTCAAAAGTATCATTGACAAGAAAATGACAACCAGCCATACGCTGACGTGCCAGGGATTGGTATGTGATCCGGAATTGGGGAAGATCCCAAAGGATACGTTAATCATGGTATGGAAGACCAATCCGGTGAACAAACTTTCATGACCGTTTGTATAGATATAAACCATCACAATTCTCATCAGAATGTTTAGAAGGCACATCCCGATTATCCAACCGGTGGGGTGCGCCCAACTCCAGGGGATGATGTGCCAAAGCCCCCAGACGCCGCCAATCATGATTCCCGCCAGGACCGGACCGAATTTTTTCGCCAAAGGCGCGGACAGCGTTGCTGTCCATCCGAGTTCTTCCGGAATCGCTCCAAAAAAATAAAGAATGGTCATTATCGGGATTTCCTTGTATGGAATCACGACTTCTTCAGGCAACGGCACTGAAAACAACTTCATTGAAAAGAACGACAACAGGGTCACCAGCGGCATGCAAATTATCGAAAATATGGTGTGCTTGATTCTGACATTTGTGTCTTTCCTGGATGACTGGTATGAGAATGGACTCCCCGTCGTATCTCCTTCTGAATACGCGCGTTTGACTTACGAAGAAGCCTGTCTGCGGGAGTCTGTCATTTCCGCTCGGAAGGTTTGTTTGTGATGGGCTCCGCTTTGCTATAGATGATGTGTCCTTCGAATGAAATATATCACCAATCATGCCGGCAGTGGCAAAAATATCCCGGTTTTATGGCGCTGCAATCCGCCCGATAATTGATCAGATTGACGTCATTGTTGAATAGCACGCTTACGGAATAATGATATGAAGTTGGCTATGGCGATAAATACTGACAGAGAATGTGACAAATTATGAGCAAAAAGCTCTATAATATAGAGATAGTTTTTCGTGCCAATAATTTGTGGATTACAAACTCCATAAAATCGGTACGCGATCAGACCTTTTTGTTGCAGTGCGGATAATGGCCATGTTTGGAGATGCAAGGACGATCTCCGGCTGGAAATATGCGGTAAAAAATCGTGATAAAAGAGGACGATGATGTATAAAGTTCATGTGGCATTCGGGTTTCATGTCAATCTTTACCATTCTTTTCGCGGGGACACTCCGGACGACAGAGGTTTTGGCGGTGATATTCGTGTAATCCGCCGTACGATTGAAGTGATGGATGATTATAATCGCCGTGGTATCCCGGTTAAGGGTACTTGGGATTTTGAAAATGTTTACTCGCTGGAGCGCATTCTGCCCGAGTATGCCCCCGACATCATTGAAAATGTCCGCCGCCGGTCGCAGGAAAATGGGGATGAAAATATTCTGATGGGGTATAACAATGGCGCGCTGGGTGCGATGACGCAGGATGAATTTGAAGCCAGTATTCGCCTTGCAATCACCAACCCCGCACGTTCCGGATTGCAGGATGTCTTTGGCGGATATGCGCCGCTGGTCCGTCCTCAGGAGATGATTTTTACGCCCGGCAACGCTGCCCTTTATACCCAAATGGGCATCGAAGGCCTTTGCCTCTATTACAGCGGGATCCAATTCGATGGTTTTCGTACGTTGATTCCGCTCCTGGATGAAGAGGCGATGTTTAACCCGCTGCGCTATCACCACGGCGAAAGCAGTATTTCAATTATTCCCACATTAAACAATGGCGATTTGCTTGACTATGGTTCGCTGTCTTATCTGGTCAAACGGCTGCATAAAAGACAACGCCAGGGTGAAATTAAAGATGATGTGCTTGTTTTCATCAACATGGATGCGGACAGCGAGCTTTGGTATGGGTTGAAAATGCCGCCGATTGTGCGGCGTATGCCGAATATGGGCGGACTGGCCGGACTGCTTTCTGAGATCGGAAATATGGATTGCGTCGTATTTGACACGCCTTGGAACTACTTGAAGACGCATTCACCCAAACGCGATGTTTCATTTGGACATGATCTGGCCGACGGCAACTTTGACGGATTCTCGAGTTGGTCGGAAAAACCATTCAACCGGTTGATTTGGACGCGATTGGATCGGACGCGCGCATTTTCGCGTGCCGGCAGCGCTGACGCCGGTTTTGATGAACGGGTGCGTCTGCTTTCTACAACACATTTTGGTTTGTCTTCACCGGTTTTGAACGTACAGCGGGAATCTGCGGCTTTGCAGTTGTCTGAGGATATGCAGGAAAAAGCGCTGGCTGCGTTGCCTGAGAGCAAAACCACGGTGCTTCTCACCGAAGACGCTCCAGGCCTGTTCAGTGCAACGCTCACGTTCGAACAAGGCTACCTGTCTGCCGGAAGCGGTGTTTCTGTAGAAGCGGATGGCCTTCTCCATTACGGATTGCTGCCGCTGCGCTATCACATGGACGCGAGTGTGGCACAAGCACTGTTGTTGGGAAGATTCTCAACTGCTGGTAAAAACCGCACGATTCAGATTTCCGCTGCCGAAATGGAATCTCCGGTTGAGACCACTGATCTTGAAGTGGTACCTGGCGGAGCACATGGCATTCAGGCTATTAAACGAAATGGCAAAGTGATTGCGAGGGAAGATTTTCTGACCGGCTTTATCACTTACGATGGGCGGAAATATCCTGTTGTTTATGG